>DAIOVT010000111.1:0-10064 GCA_036758885.1 Kineosporiaceae bacterium | reverse complement strand
TCAGCGACGTCGAGGCGCAGGCCCGGGCCACCTCCTCGATGACGATGCAGGTGGCCAGCGCGTCGGCGCCGATGCCGTCGTACTTCTCCGGGATGTGCGGGGCGTGCATACCGGCCGACCGCAGCGCGTCGTAGGCCTCCTGCGGGAAGCGGGCGTCATGGTCCACCTCCGCGGCGTGCGGCGCGATCTTGCGCTCGCTCAGCTCTCGGATGACGGCCCGCAGGTCCTGGTGTTCCTCGGGCAGGGCATAGACGTCGAAGTCATCGGACATGAGCCGGAATTTAGCCCTCCCCACCGGCCCGGAACATCACCGGCAGCGTGGCGGTTACAGGCGTCATGCGTATTGACATCTGGTCCGACGTGGTGTGCCCGTGGTGCTACATCGGCAAACGCCGGCTGGAGACGGCGCTCGCCTCGTTCGAGCACGCCGAGGCGGTGCACGTCGTCTGGCACTCCTTCCAGCTCGACCCGGGCGCACCGGCGAACCCCACCGAGTCGGTACCCGAGATGCTCGGCCGCAAGTACGGCGGTGGTCCCGAGGCCGGCCTGGCGATGATCTCCCGGGTCGACGAGCTGGCCGCGGCGGAGGGGCTGACCCTGAACCAGGCCGAGGCGCTGCACGCAAACACCCGCGACGCGCACCGGTTGCTGCACCTGGCCCTGATCGACGACGAGCGCCGGGGTGCACAGGCGGGGCTGGACGGCGCCCAGAGCAGGCTCGAGGAGCGGCTGTTCTCGACGCACTTCGTCGAGGGCGGCAACGTCGCCGATCACGCGACGCTGACCCGGTTGGCGGTCGAGGTCGGCCTCGACGAGACCGAGGTCAGGCAGTTGCTGGAGAGCGACGATCTCGCCGAGGCGGTCGAGGAGGACGTGCAGTCGGCCCGTGAGCTCGGCGCGAACGGCGTCCCCTTCTACGTCGTCGACGACCGCTACGGCATCTCCGGCGCCCAGCCCACCGAGTTGTTCAGCCAGGTGCTCGAGCGCGCCTACGACGAGCGCGAGGCGAAGCTGGAACCGCCCGCCTGAGCCGGCCGCCGGGAACCGACTGCCCGGCCGGGCGAGTCCGCCCTCAGAACTGGACCTCGAGCTCGCCGGCCACCTCGACCAGCACCGAGCGCATCAGCGGCGCGATCGCGAAGGTGCCGTCGTCCGTGCCCCATTCCGGGTCGGGCACCCAGACCCCGTCAGGTCTCTCCGCGCCCAGCGACCAGTAGAAGATGTGGTGCGCGTAGCGCCGCGGACGACCGACCAGCACCGCGCGGACGACGGGCCAGTTCCTTTCCCGCAGGTGCGGCTCAGCGGCGTCGAGGGAGTAGATGACCAGCCGTGCCAGCTCGAAGGCGAGACCCGACCCGGTTCTGTTGTCGGCGGTGTCGCTGGTCAGCAGCAGATCGATGAACTCCTCGAGCCGGCTGGGGTCGGCCACCTCGAGCGGCCAGTCCTGCATCCAGGCCGCATGGTCCACCCCGGCGAGCGCGGCGACCTGACGAATGGTCTCTTCCGTGCTGTAACGCTGGAATCGTTCGGGAACCATGCCCGCAACCTATTGCCTGCACATCGCGCAAAAACACTCACAGGAATCGGCAGTGGCACTAACAGTGACATCTCACACCGATGCACCGTGACGGCCTGCCGGCAGACCCGCACGGCGGACGGCGCAGCGGCGTCCACGACGACCCGTCACCAGGGCGCAGGAACCTTCCGGACGCATCCCCGCAAACCCCCGGAAACCTGACGCGCTTAGGCTGAGTCATGGCCCACGTCGCTGCCACCATCGCCCACGATTACGACGCCGTCGCCGAGGACTACCTCGAGCGCTTCGTGCACCAGCTCGATCGCCGTCCGCTGCAGCGCGCCATGCTGGCGATGTTCGCGGCCCGCTGCCAGGAACACTCCGATCTGCCGGTGCTCGACGCCGGGTGCGGGCCGGGGCATGTCGCCGCATTCCTGGCCCGGGAGGGTCTGCGGATCGAGGGCATCGACGTCTCGGCCGCGATGATCGATCTGGCCAGGAGCCGCTACCCGGACGACAAGCTGAGCTTCCGGCTCGGCGAGCTGGACACCCTGCCCTGCCCGGACGGCGCCTACGCCGGCACCCTGTCGCGGTACTCGATCATCCACACCCCGCCCGCCGACCTGCCCGGGCAGCTCGCCGAACTGGTCCGGGTCACCGCCGACGGCGGACATCTGCTGCTGTTCTTCCACGCCACCACGGGCGAACCGCACGGCACCCCGTTCGACCACGCTGTGACCACCGGCTACCGGCACGACCTCGACGTGGTCTACAACCTGCTCTCCGAGTTCGGCTGCCGGCACATCACCCGCGCCGAACGCGGCCCCGGCCCGGACGAGCGTTTCGTGCAGGCCGCGCTGCTGGTCCGCAAGTCGGCCTGACCACCACCCCGCCGTGATCATCCAGGAGCGGTGATCAGGCAGAACCGCTCCCCCACCCCGCCGTGATCATGCAGAACTGCACGGCCGCGGTGAAGCCGGCGCCACCCCGGCGATAGCGTGCGGACATGAGGTTCTCGATCTGGCCGAACTCTGCCCGCACCTGGGCGCAGGTGCACGAGCTCACCGACTGGGCGCAGGCGCAGAACTGGTACGGGGTCTGGCTGGCCGACCACTACATGCCCAACACCGGCACCACCGAGGTGGCGGACGGCGCGATGAACGAGTGCTGGGCCTACCTCGGCGCGCTGGCGGCGACGACGTCGACGCTGCGGTTCGGGCCGCTGGTGGCGCCGACCTCGGTGCATCACCCGGCGATCCTGGCCAACCGTGCGGCCACCCTCGACCAGATCTCCGGCGGACGCTTCGTGCTCGGCCTGGGCGCCGGCTGGCAGATCAACGAGCATGCCGCCTACGGCATCGAACTGCCGGACGCCGGGCCGCGGGTCTCCCGGTTCGAGGAGGCGATCCAGATCGTGCGTTCGCTGCTCGACGAACCCCGGACGACGTTCGAGGGCGAGTACTACCGGATCACCGACGCCCCGTGCGAGCCGCACCCCACCGGCCCGGTGCCGATCGTGGTCGGTTCGGCCGGGCCGCGGATGATGCGGATCGTCGCCCGGTACGCGCAGGAATGGAACTGCTGGGGCCGGCCGGAGATCACCGCCGAACGCGCCGCCGGCTTCGACCAGGCCTGCGAGCAGGTCGGGCGTGACCCGGCCACGGTGCACCGGTCGACCCAGGCGCTCGTCGTGTTCACCGACGGTGGTCGCCACGAGCCCAGGGCCGACTCCGTGCGGGCCATCTCGGGCACCCCGGAACAGATCGCCGAACGGATCAGAGAGTATGCGGCACAAGGGTTCTCGGAGTTCATCGTGCCCGACTTCCCGCACCTCGAGACCGCCGGGCAACGCTTCGAGCACTACCAGCGGTTCGCCGCCGAGGTGGTTCCGCTGCTCGCCTGACGATCCGGAAAGTCAGCCGGAAACCAGCCGGAAACCGTTGCCCGGCAACGGATCAGAAGCGCTGGGTGCCGACCACCGAGATCAGCCTGAGCTTGTCGTAGTTGTCGGTGCCGGGTTGCGCGGTGAGCACCAGCAGGGTCAGCCCCTGGTCGGGGTCGTGCAGCGACTGGCATTGCAGTTCCATCACGCCCACCTCGGGGTGCCGCAGTCGCTTCTCGAGCGCATGGACGACGGGCACCTCGTGCTGCTGCCACAGCCCGGCGAACTCGGCACTGTCGCGCAGCAGCGCTTCCGCGAGCTGCCCGGCACGGGAACGCGGCCCGTGTTTGGCGTGCGCGGCCCGCAGACCTGCGGTGAACCCCCGCGAGTGCATCGGATGGTCCTCGACCGGGTAGATCTCCCGCGCGGCCGGGTCCATGAACCAGCGGTACATCACGCTGCGCATCAGGTTCTGGAACCTGGTCTCGTCACCGAACAACGCCACCGCGGGTGGGGTCTGCGCCAGGGTGTCACCGAACTCGGTCATCACCTGGGCGGGGGTGTCCGAGAGCCGGTCGAGCACCCGCATCAGGCCGGGCGGCACGTGGTCCCCCCGGGCGACGCGGGTCGGCGCGGTGTGCCCGGCGAGCCGGAACAGGTGGTCCCGCTCGTTGAGGCTGAGCCGCAGCCCCCGGGCGATCGCGGCGAGCATCTGCTCCGAGGGTTGCGGGCCGCGCTGCTGCTCGAGCCGGCTGTAGTAGTCCACCGACATGTCGCACAGCGCGGCGACCTCCTCGCGGCGCAGGCCCACCGCGCGCCGCCGCGACCCGCGAGCCAGGCCGACGTCCTCGGGTTGCAACGCCTCCCGGCGCCGGCGCAGGAAGTCGGCGAGTTGCTCTCGGTCCATGCGCTGATTCTCCCGCCGATCCCTGGGTGCGGCATCACGCGGCCAGGCTGACGCCGGTCAGTTGCTCGGAGAGCTGCCAGATCCGGGCGGCGTCCGACTCGCTCACCAGCCGGGAGTACATCGTCTGCTCGGCCGGCGGGCCGCTGAGGTGCCGGAAACCACCGGGTCCGTACAGGCGAGCTCCCTCGGCCTGCGGGCTGGTCGCCGCGTACACGGCGGTCAGCGCGGCCGACTGCGGGGTACCGAAGAGCAGCCCGCGGCGGGACATCGCCCGGATGAACCTGACCCCGAGGGTGTCCCGGGAGCGGCCCATCTGCGGCTGCGCCGAGAGCAGGTTGGTCGGTGCGACACCGGGATGCGACAGGTTGCTGCGCAGTCCCCAACCCTCCGCGGCGCTGCGACGATCGAGCTCCATGGCGAACAGCCCGAAGGCGATCTTGGACGACGAGTACGCCTTCATCGCGTCATACCCGTTCTCCCAGTTGATGTCCTGCCAGTTGATCTCGTTCTGATCGGCGGCCACGCTCACCTGGCTGGTGACGTGTGCACCCCCGGCGCGCAGCAGCGGCAGCAGTCGCGCGGTCAACGCGAAGTGGCCGAGATGGTTGGTGGCCAGCTGCAGCTCGAAACCGTCGACGGTCTGCTGCCGGGTCGGCGGCGTCATCACCCCGGCATTGTTGATCAGCAGGTTGATCGGGCGGCCGGCACTGCCCAGTTCGTCGGTCAGTGCCGCCACCGAGGCGAGCGAGGCGAGGTCCATCGAACGGACGTCGAGCTTCGCCCCGGGCACCTCCCGGCGGATCCCGTCCGCGGCGGCCTGCCCCTTGGCCGGGTTGCGCACGGGCATGATCACCTCGGCGCCGGCCCGGGCCAGACGGGCGGCGATCTGGAAGCCGACACCGTCGCTCGCGCCGGTCACCAGGGCCAGCGCTCCGCCGAGGCCGGGAACGGTGATGTCGATTCGGTCGCTTCGATCGGGCACGGTCTCTCCTGGGTCGATGGGGTGGCGCGCCGTGGATCAGCGCGCCACACCATGCTGCGACGGATCACCTGATTCGTTCAGGGCCCGCTCACCCAGGGATCGCCGGTCCCCCTCTGCGGTAGGACGCGGCAGGACAGCGGCAGGACGGCGACCGGCCGGCGCTCAGCCGAAGGCCGAGATGCCGGTGACCTCCCGTCCGATGATCAGCGACTGGATGCTGTCGGTGCCCTCGTAGGTGTGCACCACCTCCATGTCGGTCATGTGCCGGGCGACGTGGAAGTCGAGCAGCAATCCGTTGCCGCCGAGGATGTCCCGGGCCTCCCGCACAGCCATCTGGCCTGCTGCGCGGTGTGCATCTTGGCCAGCGACGCCATGGTTCCGGTGAGCCTGCCCTGTTGCTGCAGCTGCGCCATCCGGAAACACATCAGCTGGGTCGTGGTCACCGCGGCCAGCATGTTGGCCAGCTTGTTCTGCACCAACTGGAAGCTGCCGATCGGGCGGCCGAACTGCTCCCGGGTGGTCGCATAGGTCAGCGCGGCCTCGTAGGCCGCCACCGCGTGCCGAGTGGGGTTTGAGTGGGCTGCGAGATTTTTGAATGAGCATTCATTCAGTAGTTGAACGTTACGTTCGTCATGGCGAGCCCGTCAAGAGAAAATGAACCGGGATTCAATAGACTTCTGCCGCCGGGCACAGAGGCCGGGCGGACCGGGGAGGGTGACGTGGCACGAGCGGCAGGTCAGGTGGAGGTGGCCAAGGCGGCGCGCACCCGGGCACGGGTGCAGCGGCGCCGGCGGCAGATCCTGGACGCGGCGACAGAGCTGATGTCCAAGAACGGTTTCCACGCGATGTCGATGCAGTCGGTCGCCGATCGGGGCGGCATCAGCGTCGGACTGATCTACCAGTACTTCGGCAACAAGGACGACCTGCTGGTCGCGGTGATCCAGGACATCCTCGAGGACTTCCGCGACCAGGTGCCGCAGGCGATCGAGGTGGCGGCCCGGTCCTCGGACGGCGATCCGGTCGCCCGGTTCAAGGCCGCCTTCGACGCCTGCTGCCGCATCGTCGCCGCCAAGCGTGACGCGGTGACCCTGACCTACCGCGAGAGCGCGACCCTGCCGGCGGAGGGGCTGGCCCGGATCAAGCAGCTCGAGCTGCAGATCGGCGAGCCGATCAGAGAGGTCTTCCGGGACGGCGTCCGGGCCGGCGTCTTCACCGGTGCCGACGAGCGCCTGGTGGTGCAGAACCTGCTGCTGGCCGCGCACGCCTGGGCGCTGAAGTACTGGAACCTCGGCCAGTTCCTCACCGTCGACGAGTACGTCGACCAGCAGTTCGAGCTGCTGCTGGGCGCCGTCCGGGTGCCCTGAGCCGGTACCCGCCGGAGGCCACCCCGGGACAGCCCCGGATTCGATCAGACCCCTTGCCAGAGCACCCCTCGGTCCATATTAATTGGATCCAAACGATCGGCACCCCGCGCTGTGGGTCCACTCGGCGATCGGCCTGCGCATCCCGTCGGCCGTCGGCCCCGGCTGGAAGGACGCACGATGTTTCCGCCCATCAACGAGCGACGTCGTCCGGGCGCACCGATGCGCTGCTGGTACGCCGCCGCGACCAGTGACGAGGTGACCCGCACCCCGGTGGCCGCCCGGGTGCTGAACACCGCCGTGGTGCTCTACCGGCTCGGCGACGGTTCGGTCGCGGCGCTCGAGGACCGTGACGCGCACCGCCCCTACCCGCTCAGCCTGGGCCGGCTGGACGGCGACCGGATCGTCTCCTCCTACTCGGGTTTCGCCTACGCGCCCGACGGCCGCTGCGTGCACGTGCCCACCCAGACCGAGGTGCCCTACGGGGCCAGGGTGCCCGCCTACCCGGTGCGCGAACTCGACGGACTGGTCTGGGTGTGGCTGGCCGAGCCCGGGCTGGCCGAGTTGCGCCGTCCGCCGCGGGCACCGTGGCTGACCGACGCCGCCTGGTCGACTTTCGGCGGTGAGTGGACGACCGCGGCCGACTACCTGCTGCTGCACGAGAACTTCGCCGACATCACGCACGTGGCGATCGTGCACCCCGAACTGGCCCCGCCGGTGCTCAGCGCCGGGCCGGTGCCGCTGCTCGAGGTCGAGGTCTCGGAGACCTCGGTCGCCTTCCACCGCGACTACCCGCCGGCGCCGCTGGCCGGATTCCACTCCCGGCTGCTGGGGGCCGGCCCGGAGCAGGAGTTCGTGCAGCGTGAGCAGGCCCGGTTCGACTCACCCGGCCTGTGGGTGGACAGCTGGGAGGTGCGGCCGGCCACGGCCACGGACGACGCCGGCGAGCCGGCCACCTTCCGCTTCACCCATGCGGTCACCCCGGTGGACGACGGCCACACCCGGCACGTCTGGCGGGTCAGCCGCAACTTCGCGCACGGCGCCGACGTGTCGGCGAACCTGCTGCCGATGTTCACCGACTACTACCAGCGGGTGCGGCAGATCCTGACCACGATGCAGCGGGTGATCGAGACCGACGGCGTGCGCGACGACGTCAACGTCTCCGCCGACGCGGCCGCCCTGGCCATCCGCCGGATCGTCGGCCGAATGCTCGCCGAGGAGCCAGACCTCTTCGGCGCCAACGATTCCCACAGCTTGGCCGGGAGGCTCTGATGACCGACGTGCACGGCTTCTTCTACCCCCGCACCGCGCACGGCACCTCCTCGATCATCCCCACCCCGCCCTGGTACTACTCCGGTGATCTGCTCACCGTCGAGTACCGCACCGACCCGGCCCGGGTCGCCGAGCTGTTGCCGGCACCGCTGGAGCTCGCCCCCGAGGACCCGGGCGCGGTGGCGCTGATCTGGGCCGACTGGCAGTCCTGCTCGGCCTCCCGCGAGGAGCTGCTCGACCCGGTGCGGGCGCAGTACAAGGAGGCGTTCGTCGTCGTCCGCTGCAGCTTCGGCGGCGAGGTGTTCTCCCGCTGCGTCTACATCTGGGTCGACAAGGACTTCGCCATCGCCCGCGGCATCCACCAGGGCTACCCGAAGAAGCTCGGCTCGATGTGGCAGACCCGGCCGCACCCGTTCGCCCAGGGCGCCCCGCAGATCGGCCCGGGCGGCACCTTCGGGGCCACCCTGGCGGCCGGTGACCGGCGGCTCGCCGACGCGGTGCTCACCCTGCGGGAACCCTCGCCGCACAACGGTTTTGTGAACTCGCACAAGATGGCGCACCACCGTATCTACCCGGGTATCGAACGCGACTCCGGCGACGCCTACGCCGAGCTGATCTCCTCGGGCTCGGAGTCGTTCGAGGCCGGTCAGGCCTGGAGCGGTGACGTCGAGCTCAACCTCTACGACTCCCCCACCGAGGAGCTCGCCCGGCTCGAGGTGCAGGAGATCATCGGCGGGTACTACCGCCAGGTCGGCGTGGTCTGGAACGGCGGCGCCCGGCTGGCCCGGCTGGACGCCGAGCGCGAGGTGCGGGCATGACCGAGGCGCCGGTGGCCACCGGCTCGGCCGTGAACGCCGAGACGATCGAGGTCGAGGGGGTGCGCGTCGACACCCGGCACTGGATCGGCGGCGAGCGGGTCGCCTCGCCGTCCTCGTTCACCGACGTCTCGCCGATCGACGAGAGCGTGCTGGGCGAGATCCACGCCGGCGGCGCGAACGAGGTGGATGCCGCGGTCGCCGCGGCCCGGGCCGCCTTCCCGGCCTGGGCCGGCATGCCGGTGGCGCAACGCTCGGCGATCCTGCGCCGGGTCGCCGACGGCGTCGAGGCCCGGGTCGAGGAGCTGGCCCGGGTGGAGACCCGGGACAACGGTTCGCTGCTGCGCTCGCACCGGCGCGGGGTGATGCCCCGGGTGGCGATGAACTTCAGGTTCTTCGCCGACTACGCCGAGCAGCAGCTCGGCCACCCCGACATGGAGGTGCGCGGCCACCGGGAGCGGATCAGCTACGACCCGGCCGGCGTGGTCGCGATCATCACGCCGTGGAACGCCCCGCTGATGCTGGCCACCTGGCGGATCGGGCCGGCGCTCGCCGCGGGCAACACGGTGGTGCTCAAGCCGCCGGAGTGGGCGCCGCTGACCGCCAGCCTGCTCGCCGACATCATGGCCGAGGCGGGCGTGCCGGCCGGGGTGTTCAACGTCGTCCAGGGCACCGGCGCCGACGCCGGCGCACCGCTGACCGCGCACCCGGGCATCAACCGGCTGGCCTTCACCGGGTCGGTGCCGACCGCCGGGGTGATCGCCGCCGCGGCCGCGCCGAACATCGTGCCGCTGTCGTTCGAGCTCGGCGGCAAGTCGCCGCTGGTGGTCTTCGAGGACGCCGATCTCGACCTCGCCGTCGACCTCGCCGTCGAGCAGTTCGACAACGCCGGGCAGGTCTGCCTGGGCGCCTTCCGCAACCTGGTGCACGCCTCGATCGCCGAGGAGTTCCTCGACCGGGTGCTGGCCAAGGCGCGCACGCTGACGCAGGGCGACCCGCGCGAGGAGGCCACCGACGTCTCGGCGCTGGTCTCGCGCAAGCACTTCGAGCGGGTGGCCGGCTTCGTCGAACGAGCCGTGCAGGACGGCGCCCGCCCGGTGCTGGGCGGCGGCCCGAACACCGAACTGGGCGGACTCTTCTTCGCCCCGACGATCCTGGTGGACGCCCCGCCGGGTTCGGAGATCCTCACCGAGGAGGTCTTCGGGCCGGTGCTGACCGTGCAGACCTTCACCGACGAGGCCGAGGCGATCGCGCTCGCCAACGGCACCCGGTTCGGTCTGGCGGCCACCCTGGTCACCGGCGATCCCGAACGGGCAGAACGGGTTTCGG
>DAIOVT010000110.1:0-10073 GCA_036758885.1 Kineosporiaceae bacterium | reverse complement strand
GCATCACCGACCTGATCACCACCCCGGGCCTGATCAACCTCGACTTCGCCGACGTCAAGTCGGTCATGCAGGGTGCCGGCAGCGCGCTGATGGGCATCGGCTCGGCCCGCGGTGAGGACCGCGCCGTCCAGGCCGCCGAGACGGCGATCTCCTCGCCGTTGCTCGAGGCCAGCGTGGACGGCGCCCACGGCGTGCTGCTCTCCATCCAGGGTGGTTCCGACCTCGGTCTGTTCGAGATCAACGAGGCGGCACGGCTGGTGCAGGAGGCCGCGCACCCGGAGGCGAACATCATCTTCGGTGCGGTGATCGACGACGCGCTCGGCGACGAGGTGCGGGTCACCGTCATCGCCGCCGGGTTCGACGGCGGTGCCCCCTCCCGGCGGCACGACGAGAAGGCGCTCGGGCAGGTCTCCGGCCGCAGCCAGGCGGCGGGCAACGGGGCCGGCGTCGGTGCGCCGGCGAACGGCAACGGCTCCGCCCGGCCGTCGTACACCGAACCCGCTCCCGCGAACGGGCAGCCGGCCCGGGTGGGTGCCGGCGCCGGGTCCCGCTACGCGTCCTCGGGTCTCGGCTCGCTGCCGACGGCGGAGTCGGGCTACGCCGAGACCAACGGCCGTGCCGCCGCTCCGGCCGCTCGCCCGCAGCCGCTGGACGCCGAACCGCTGGACCGTCCGGCGCCGAACCGCACCGTTCCGGCGCCGTCCGGCACCGCGCCGGCCGAGCGTCCGGCCAGCACCGAGGCGCCCGGGGAGCGTCCGGCGTCCTCGGGCACCGGTTCGGACGGCGCGCGTCCGGCCGAACCCGCGCCGCGCTCCGTGACCCTGCCCAGCGAGCGGCCGGTCCGCACCACTCAGCGCACCTTCCCGATCGAGGACGACCTCGACATCCCTGACTTCCTCAAGTAGTGGCACCGGTCGAGGTCGACCTCGGCACCGGGGTCCGGGCCGCCTGCACGACCGTCGCCGACGGCAACCTGGCGCTGCACGCACTCGCCGGGGCCGGGGACGACGCAGCCAGGGTGATGGTGCGCCGCCGTGAGGTCGGTGACTGGTTCGGGGGGCGACTGAGTTTCGGGCATCAGGTGCACGGCGTCGTCACCCGGTACGTGACCGGCGGCGAATCCGATCCCGGAACCGATCCGACCGCCCGCCACGACGCGGTCGAACCCTGCGACGCCCTGGTCACCGACGATCCCCGGGTGGCCCTCGCCGTGCTGGTCGCCGACTGTGTTCCGGTGTTGCTCGCCGACCGCCGAGCGGGCGTTATCGGGGTTGCCCACGCCGGCCGTCCGGGCATGCTTGACGGTGTGCTGTGCAGCGTGGTCCGGGCGATGACCGAGCGCGGTGCCGACCCGGCACGGATCGGTGCGGTGCTCGGCCCGTGTGCCGGCCCCTGCTGCTACGAGGTGCCCGAACAGATGGCGGACGACGCCGAACGCCGGGTGCCCGGTGTCCGGTCGCGCACCACCTGGGGCACGCCGTCGATCGACCTGCGGACCGGCTGCCGTAGCCAACTCGCCCGGGCCGGGGTCGAGCAGGTTGCCGTGCACGGCGGCTGCACGATCGAGGACCCGGTCTGGTTCAGCTACCGGCGAGCCGCGGGCGAACCGACCGGGCGATTCGCCGGACTGGTCAGGTTGGTGCCGTGAACACTGCCTCGGGGGCCGAGCCGAGCGCCACGGAGAGTGACCGGGCCGCGCGCCGCGCCGAACTCGCCGCCGGTCTGGCCGCCACTCGGGCGCGGATCGAACAGGCCTGTCTCGCGGCCGGCCGCGACCCGGCCGGACTGACCCTGGTCGTGGTCACCAAGACCTACCCGGCGAGCGACATCGAGATGCTGCACGAGCTCGGTGTGCGTGACATCGGGGAGAGCCGGGAGCAGGAGCTGGTCCCCAAGCACGCGGCCCTGGCCGGTTCGATCTCGCCGCTGGTCTGGCACTTCATCGGCCGGTTGCAGTCCAACAAGGCGCGCCGGGTGGCTGCGCTGAGCGATCTTGTGCACTCGGTCGACCGGGCCGGGCTGCTCGCCCCGTTGGGCAGGGGCGCCCAGCAGGCGGGCCGCCAGGTGGGCGTGCTGTTGCAGGTCAGCCTGGACGGCGACACCCGGCGTGGGGGAGTGCCGATCGCTCAGCTCGGTGAGCTGGCCGAGCAGACCGTCGGGACCGAGGGGTTGTCGTTACGCGGTGTGATGGCTGTGGCACCGCTCGGCGCCGATCCCCGGGAGGCCTTCGCCGTGCTGCCGGAACTGAGTGCCGTGGCGCGGCGCGCGGACCCCGCGGCGGGCCTGGTGTCGGCGGGCATGAGCGGTGACCTGGAGGCAGCCGTCGCGTGCGGCGCGACACACCTGCGTGTCGGGAGCGCGATCCTCGGTCAGCGCGTGATGCTCGGGTAACGTCGCAACTCAGGGTGGCCGAGGGTTGCAACACGCTGACAACAGGCCTCGATTCGATGCAAGGAGTAGCGATGGCCGGCGCACTGCGCAAGACCATGGTCTACCTGGGGTTGGCCGAGGACGAGGCCTACAACAACGCCTACGACGTGGACAGTGACTTCCCCGACGACTACGAGGAGCCGCGCCGTTCCGGCGAGAACGAGTCGCGCACCGAGTCCTCCCGTGAGCGGGACCTGTCCTCGCGTGAGATCCACTCGCGCCGTGAACATCCGCGCGAGAGCGCCCGTGAGTTGATCAACGAGACGAGTGACGAGCCGGCAGAGGTCGAACTCGTCGAGGAGCGGCGCGCAGCGGTGACCCCGATCAAGCGGCACCAGACCCGGGTCGTCCAGGCCGCGCCGTCGCGCGGCGACCTGTACCGGATCTCGACGATCCACCCGCGCACGTACAACGAGGCCAAGACCATCGGCGAGGCGTTCCGCGCCGGCACTCCGGTGATCATGAACCTGGGCGACATGGACGACGCCGACGCCAAGCGTCTGGTCGACTTCGCTGCGGGTCTGGTCTTCGGTCTGCACGGCACCATCGAGCGGGTGACCAGCAAGGTGTTCCTGCTCTCGCCGTCCGACGTCGAGGTCGCCCCGGCCGAGAAGGTCAAGGTGCCCGAGCGGGCCTTCTTCAACCAGAGCTAGCCGGGGGGCCGAACCGGAACCGGACCGGTACCGGACCTGAGCCTGGAAGGGCCGTACCGGGCCATGAGTCGGTCGGTCGGGACCGGTTCCGGCGCAGATCTAGGCGGCGTGACGCAAACTGGGTGGGTTCGAGCGTTGTTACCTGTGCAGCGTTGTGGAACAAGTGCAAGCTCCCTGTGCTGCTCGTTCGCCGAGAACGTCGAGAACGTCGAGAACTCGGCAAAAGCCCCTGAGCCGTCTCGTGGATCGGAACCCTCGTGCAACCTGTACTGCAGGTCCTGGGATTTGTCGTCTTCCTCTTCCTGTTGGCCTTGATCGCTCGACTCGTCCTGGACTGGGTCCAGGCATTCGCCCGGGACTGGCGACCCTCCGGCCCGGTGCTGGTCGCCGCCGAGGGTGTCTACTCGGTCACCGACCCCCCGCTCAAGGCGCTGCGCCGGGTGATCCCGCCGTTGCGGATCGGGGCGATCCAGATCGATCTTGCCTTCACGGTGTTGTTCATCGTGGTGCTGATCCTGTGGCAGATGTTGCCCACGTTGTGATGCGGGTGTTGCAGGCGTGACGCCGGTGCACCATCTTCTTGGGAAGTGCAGTTACGTGGGCAAGTTCGTTCTCCGCCGCTCGATCGGCTACGGTGACACGGCGACGCTGCTCCACGGACCGAGTCTGTTCGACGCGAGGTGACCACATGGCTCTTACCCCTGACGACGTAGTCAACAAGCGCTTTCAAGCGACCAAGTTCCGCGAGGGCTACGACCAGGACGAGGTCGACGACTTCCTCGACGAGGTGGTGAACGAGCTTCGCCGCCTCAACGAGGACAACGAGGACCTGCGTAACAAGCTGGGCGCTTGCGAGCGCCGGGTGAGTGAGCTGTCCCGCGCCAATGCGGTGCGTGAGGCAGCCCCCGAGCCCGAGCCCGCGGCTCCGGCAGCTCCTCCGACGGTGGCGGCCGTGATGGCACCTCCGCCCGCGCCGGTGGTTCAGCCGGTCGCGCCGGAGCCGATCCGTCCTGCTGCTCAGCTCGAGGTCGCCGCCCAGTCGGGTGGCCAGGGCCCCGAGGCTGCGGCCGGCATGCTCGCGCTCGCGCAGAAGCTGCACGACGAGTACGTGCGCAACGGTGAGCAGCAGCGTGACCGCATCGTCAACGAGGCACGCGAACACGCGCAGCGTCTCGTTCGCGAGGCCGAGGAGAAGCAGCGGCAGACGCTGGGTTCCCTCGAGCAGGAGAGGTCGCTGCTGGAGCGCAAGATCGACGAGCTGCGGGTGTTCGAGCGCGAGTACCGCAGCCGGCTCAAGTCCTACCTCGAGGGTCAGTTGCGTGACCTGGAGGCCAAGGCTGCGGTCGTTCCCAACCGCGGCCCGCAGGGGGCCCTGTCCTCCTCGGCCAACGGGGGCAACGGCTCCTCGAGCTACAGCCCGAACAGTGGCCCGCTGCCCAGCCGCAGCGCCTACTCGAACGAGCAGGCACCGCAGCCGGCGCAGAGCTTCCCGTTCGGCGACCGTTCCTGATTCGAGCTCTCCGGTCTCGAGCGACGTCGTCCCGGGTCTGACCCGGGGTCGACTCGCTCGGCCGGGCGCCGAAGTGCCACGCCGGAGGACAACTCGGTCGGACTGCGTCGTCCGCTGACCGCGTCGGGTCACCCATGAACCGGTGACCCGACGCGGTCTTTCGGTTTGTGACCGCGCTCAGCCGGCCAGGGAACGCAGCTGGGTGCGGAGCAGCTCCTCGATCCTGCTCGTGGGCATCAGATCCGGGCTGTGCGCTCCGTGCAGCGCCAGTCCGTCGACCAGGGCGTGCAACGTGTCCACGGCGCCTTCCGGGTCGCGATGGTCGGGGGCGATCCGGTGGACGGCGGCCTCGCAGGCTCCGCGCACGGCCAGATGGGCCTCGCGCAGCGTCTTGGAGAGGGTGGGCCGGGTCATCGCCAGGGCGCTGAAGGCGAACCAGATCCGCACCCCGAGGGTGCCCTCGGGGTCCTTCGCAGGGTCGCCCGGCTCGGTCAGCATCAGCAATCGCAGGGCGTTCTCGACCGGGTCCGGGTCCGGTTCCAGCTCGGCGACCCGAGTGCGCACGTGCTGGTCGATGGTGTTCATCGCGAAGTGCAGAAGATCGTCCTGGTTCGGGAAGTAGTGCCGAAGGGCACCGGCCGAGATACCCGCCTGGTCGGCCACGGCGCGCACCGAGGCGGCGGCCAGTCCGTCCCGGTCGGCGACCTGCCACAGCGCGTTGGCGATCTGCCGGCGGCGTTCGTCGACGTCCACGATCTTCGGCACCCGACCGTTTTATCACACAAGCGTGTTGCCAATGAGGAGCCATCCGTGATTGCATCGCAACACAGTCGTACCGCGAAGCTTGAGTCATCAGGGGGAGAACATCATGATCACCTCGGAGCGTGCACCGGACCTTGCCCGTCGCCGGAGCATGATCGCTCTGACCCTGACCTTCCTAGGTGCGCTGCTGCTGTGGATCGGCCAGGGCATGCTGCTGCCCGAGGGTTACACCCGTCAGCTGCACATTGCCCGGGCCGCGATCATCCTGGTCGGCGGCCTGCTGCTGTGGATGGCGATCAATCGGTGGATCGACCGCCGGCCGATCCGGATCGCCTGGGAGAAGCTGCCCCTGGTCGGTCTCGGGGCGCTGGCCTATCTGCTGCCCGCCGCCGTGGTCGGGCTGGCGGTCTGGTTGTCAGGACAGGCGCACGTCGAACTGCGGGGCACGTTCGGTGAACTGCTTCGGGACGTCGTCCTGCTGACCCTGTTGGTCCTGGCCTTCGAGGCGATCCCCGAGGAGTTGCTGTTCCGCGATCTGATGCAGCGGTCCCTGGCAACCGTGTTCGGGGCCTGGCCCGCGGTTCTCGGGCAGACCGCGCTGTTCGTGGGCTTCGGTGCGATCATCGGTGCCGCCCGCACCGTCGACCGGCTGATCCTGTTCGCCGGGTTCGCCTTCGTGCAGGGGCTGCTGCGCATGATGACCGGCACCGTGGCGGTGACCATCGGCCTGCACCTCGCCTTCCAACTGGCCGGCCAGTTGCTCAACGGGAGCAACTGGCCGAGCGTCGAACTGGTCGATCCGCAGCAGTGGGCACAACTGGCCCTGATCGCTCCCGCGATCGGCGCGCCCCTGCTGGTCTGGGCGGTGGTGCGCAGGCAGGTCACAATGTCCGGTGAGTCAGGGCTTGCGGGCGGGGTCTGAAGGGGGATCATCGTTGCTGCTCTGTCCAGTCGACCTCGGGAGAGTCCATGGCATCGCGCAGCCCCGTCAGCAAGGGCGCGGCCGAGTGGCCGGTTGCTGAGAAGAGCGCCGCGAAGAAGGCACCGCCGAGGAAAGCCACGGCGAAGAAGGCCACGGCGAAGAAGTCTCCGGCGAAGAAGGCACTGGCGAAGAAGGCCACGGACAAGAGGGCAGCCGCCGAGGATGCGTCTGCCGAGCAGCAGCCTGCGGCGCGCAAGCCCACCAAGGCGGCAGCCAGGTCGATGCCATTGCTGGTGCGGCCGGGGGAGAAGCCCTGGTCGGCGGCCGAGGTCAAGGCCCAGCGGGCGGAACTGGCCGAACTGCTGCGCGGACTGGACGCCGAACTGGCCGGCCTGCAGGAGGGCATCAACGACGTGCTGCGGGACAGCGGTGACGGCGCCGGCGACGACCAGGCCGACACTGGCAGCAAGGCCTTCGAGATCGAGCAGGAGATGGCGCTGCACTCGGCCGCGGTGGAGAACCGGGCACAGACCGAGCAGGCCCTCGCCAGGCTCGACGACGGCACGTACGGCACCTGTGCGTCCTGCGGCAAGGCGATCGGCAAGGCGCGGCTGCAGGCGATCCCGCGGGCCACGCTCTGTGTGGAGTGCAAACAGCGCCAGGAACGGCACTGAACGGTCCACCCCCACCCCGCCGTGATCATGCAGAACTGATCCGACCCGCTGGCTAGGCTGGACCCATCATGTCCCTGGTACCTCGCGGCGGGTCCGCGCGTCTGTTGCTGGCCCTCGCGGCGACGATCATCCTGCTCGACCAGTTGACCAAGTATCTGGTCGTGGCCCGGATGACCCCGGGTGTGCCGGTGCCGGTGATCGACGGCTGGCTGCAGCTGCGGCTGGTGCGCAACCCAGGTGCGGCGTTCTCCCTGAGCACCGGCACCACCTGGTTGTTCACGATCATCTCCACGGTGGTGGTGGTGTGGATCGTGCGGCTCTCCCGAAGGATCACCCGGTTGCCCTGGGCGATCGCTCTCGGCCTGCTGCTGGGCGGTGCGGCGGGCAACCTGATCGACCGGCTGACCCGGGCTCCCGGCTTCGGGCAGGGACACGTGGTCGACTTCATCGAGTACCTGAAGTTCCCGGTGATCTCCTTCCCGATCTTCAACGTCGCCGACTGCTGCGTCGTGATCGGTGCCTGCTTCATCGCCCTGCTCGGCGTGCTCGAGGTTCCGTTGCGAGAGCCGGACCCCGACCCGCCGGAGCCGGAACCCGATCCGGAATCCGATCAGGAACCCGACCGCAGCGGTGAGCAGAATGGCTGAGCTGCGTGCCCTACCGGTGCCCGAGGGGCTGGCCGGGGAACGGGTGGACGCCGGGCTGGCCCGGCTGCTGGGGCTCTCCCGCACCGCTGCTGCCGAACTCGCCGGGGCCGGAGCCGTGCGGCTCGACGGCCGGGAGCTGGGCAAGTCGGACCGGTTGATCCCCGGCGCCTGGCTGGAGGTGGAGCTGCCGGAGGCCAGGCAGGCGGTCCCGGAGCCGGTGGCCGCCGAGGGGCTCAGCATCGTGTTCGAGGACGACGACATCATCGTGGTCGACAAACCGGTCGGGGTGGCGGCCCACCCCTCACCCGGGTGGAAGGGTCCGACGGTGATCGGGTCGCTCGCGGCGACCGGTCATCGGGTCGCAACCTCGGGTGCGGCGGAGCGGCAGGGCATCGTGCACCGGTTGGACGTCGGCACCAGCGGCCTGATGGTGGTGGCCAAGTCGGAACGGGCCTACTCGCTGCTCAAACAGGCGTTCCGGGACCGCACCGTCGAGAAGGTCTACCACGCCGTCGTCCAAGGTCATCCGGATCCGCTGACCGGGACGATCGACGCCCCGGTCGGACGGCACCCCACTCAGGACCATCGCTGGGCGGTGGTGGCCTCGGGCAGACCCAGCGTGACGCACTACGAGGTGCTCGAGGCGTTCCCCGCGGCGAGCCTGGTCGAGGTGCATCTGGAGACCGGGCGCACGCATCAGATCCGGGTGCACTTCTCGGCGTTGCGGCATCCGTGTGCGGGTGATCTCACCTACGGCGCCGACCCCACGCTCGCTGCCCGGCTCGGGCTGACCCGGCAGTGGCTGCACGCCGTCCGGCTCGGCTTCCGGCACCCCGGCACCGATCAGGACGTCGAGTTCACCAGCCCCTACCCCGAGGATCTGGCCGTCGCCCTCGAGCGGCTCGGCGCCCCGCTCTGAGCCGGACGCCCGGCCCGGGCCGGGCAGGCCTCACAGGCGACAGCTGAGTTCCATGGTGTCCCGTTCCTTGGCCGGGAAGTTCACCCCGAGGTAGCCGTTCGCCGGGTCCCGCACATACTCCAGGTACTCGGCAGTGTCCAGGTGCTCGGTGTTGTCGGCGAGCACCAGGGCGCCCGCGGGTAACTGCCCCTCGAGCAGTCTCAGCACCGGCCGGTACATCTCCTTCCAGCCGTCGAGCAGCACGAAGCCGATCTCGCCGTCCACCTGCTTGAGGGTCTGCAGGGCGTCGCCCTCGAGCACTGTGATCACGTCGTCCAGCCCGGTCTCGGCGAACGTCTCCCGGGCAGCGGTGATCTTCCGGGCGCTCAGCTCGGTCGTGTAGAGCCGGCCGGACCCGTTGTCCCGCAACGCCGATGCCAGGTGCAGTGTGGAGATGCCGAAGGACATTCCGAACTCGACCACGATCTGCGGCCTGCTGGCCCGGATCAGCGAGTAGGCGAGCACCCCCGCCATCGGGCTGATCGGCATGTAGACCTCGCTCATCGCGTCGGCACGCTCCTGCGCGCTGGCGGTCGAGCTCAGCCGGGGCCGACGCGGCGGTCCCGGTCGAACACCTGCGGCGACACCGGGTCCGGGACGGCCGCCGGGGGCGCCGTCCGAGGCCTGGCCGGCCGGGCCGCGGTCCGTGCGCCGTCCGCCGGCCAGTGCGTAGAGGCGGGTGAGGGTCGCGGCGACCGGATCGCTCTGCAGGGTGTTCGTCATGCCAGGCAGGCTAGTTCGCGGCCCTGCGAGTTGGCTGTGGTCGATCCCGTGCGGATTTCCCTTCCGGTCTCCGGCGGGCCACTGCTACGAGGTTGACCGTCGCACGGCGACGGCGTGGGTCGCCGCGGGAACGGGCAGGTCAGTATCCGCCGCCGCTCGAGGAGTTCTGCATGAACAGGAAGGCCAGCACCGCGAGGACGGCCGCCACCGCCAGCACCGCGGCGATGATCTTCGGTGCGCTGTAGGGCCGTTCGCCGATCACCTGCCCGGTGTAGGCGTTGACGAAGACCTGATAGGTCTTGCCGCCGTAGAGGTAGGTCGCGATCCAGACCGGCAGCAGCATCAGCTTGAACATCAGCTCCGAGTACCTGGTGTCCATCGAGTGCACCTGCTGCGCGTCGCCGCCGATGTCGTACCGGCAGGCCTGCAGGATCGTCGAACGCATCTCCTGCTTGGCGGCCTCCAGCCCGGAGTCCGGCTGCACGTCGTAACGCAGGGTCTGGTAGCCGGAGAGGTACTCCGGCCGGTAGGCGGAGGCCCCGGTCAGGTTCCACGGTGCCAGGGCCGCGATCTGGTCGGTCGACAACTTCGTGGTGGCCACGATCAGCACGTCGTCGAAGGACTCCGAGACCCGTCCCGAGGCCGGCCACCAGCGGGTGCGCATCACCGACTGGGTACGGGTCTGCGGGCGCCCGTCGACCATCACCGTGACCGGCACCTGTTCCCAGTAGTGCTGGCCGCGCAGACCCTGGTAGCTGGTCAGGGTGTCGGCGTCGAAGGTCCAGTGCGGCAGG
>DAIOVT010000109.1:0-10111 GCA_036758885.1 Kineosporiaceae bacterium | reverse complement strand
CCGGACGATCACGCAACACCGGAAGCAGGTGCGCCGACATCGTGTCGAGATAGTCGATCAGGTCACGCTTGGACGCATCGGCGCCGGCGAACAGCGGCTGATCCAGATTGCTCAGGGTCACGCCGTCCCGGGTCTCCGGTGGCTGCTTCGATCGCACCATTGACGCAATCTACGTGCGGCCGCGTCGGCCCGGAACTCATCGGCGCACGTGCCGAGGCAGTCAGGAGATCTTGCCGGGACCGTAGAGCACCTTGTCGTCGGCGTTGAACCCGGTGAAGGTGTTGCCGGTTCCGGTGACCGCGACCGAGGTGTGGTTGTTGACCGCGGTCGAGGGGCCGGGACGCGACTCGATGAACGTGTTGCCGTTCACCGCCAGGCTGTTCGTCGCGTGCAGGTTGCCCTCGGCGCCGAAACTGATCATCGCCGGGTTCTCGGTGGCGGCACCCTGCCGGATCGTCGTCTTCTCGATGGTCGCGACACCACCGTTGGGCAGATCGATCGCGTAGGACGTGGTGCTGCCGTTCACGCCGTCGTCGATCGTCGCGCCGGAGACCAGGGTGCGGGCCGCGCGGCTCTTCACACCGTGGCCGACCTTGGTGCCGGTGATCGTCGTCCGCAACACCGTCAGTTCGCCGACCCGGCCGACGTAGATCGAGTGGGTCTGTCCGTCGCCCTTGCCGTTGTTGACGAACGTCGAGTCCTCGATGCGGATCTTCGCGTTGGCGTCTGCGGCGGTGAGAATGCCGTTCTCGTTGTTCTCGAACCGGCTCGACCTGATGGTCAGGTTGCCGGTTTGCTGACGAATTCCGGCGCCGTTGCCGTCGGGCACCTTGGCACCCGCGAAGGCGATGTTCTCGACGGTGACGTCGGCATCGGTGACCAGGATCGCCTTGCCGTTCGAGATACTCGCCCCGGCCTTGAGCGTGGCGACGCCGCCCACGCCCTTCAACGTCAGGGCATGCGTGATCTGGGCGTAGTCGCTGGTGTACACGCCGGCCCGGATCATGATCGTGTTGCCCGGTTTCGAGGCCCGGATCGCGTCGCCGACCTTCTTGTACTGCTCGTTCGGACCCACCCACAGCTCGCCCGCCTTGGGCGCTGTGCTGGTCGGACTGCTGGTCGGACTGCTGGTCGGACTGCTGGTCGGACTGCTGGTCGGCGTACTGGTCGGCACAGGGCTCACGGTCACCGTCGAGGTCGGCTTCGGGGTGACGGGCGTCGAGGACGGCGTCGTGGTGCGGGTGGCGCTCGGCGTGCCGGAAGGCGGAAGCGTCGGTGTCACAGTGGGTTTCGGTGTCACAGTCGGTATCGATGTCGGCCTGGCAGTGGGGCGTGTGGTTCGGGTCGGCCGCGGGTGTGCCTTGGCCTTCGCCGCGGCGATCGCCTTGGCCCGAGCAATCGCCTTGGCGCGCGCCTTGGCCTTGGCCTTGGCCCTGTGGTGGTGCGCGAAGCGTCCGGCGGGCCGGGACACCTGCTTGGACGACGATGCCGACGGCTTGTCGCCCCGGTGCGAGGCGGATGCCGAGTCGAGCAGCTCGCCCGGTAGCGCAACGGCCGTCAACGACAGCGCCAACACGGCCCCGGCACCCCAGGCCGCGAACTTCAAAGGACCGCGCCGACGCTTGTGCCTCATCTTCAGTGACCTCCCGCAGACCCGACCGTCTCTCGGCCAGGATGCCTTCGCGCCCACCCGCACCCCGCGGGCGCGACGAGCCGACCGGAGAGTGATCATGTCGATGCGCCATGCCACTGAATCTCAAGAACGTCTCAAGTTCAGACGCGAACGATCGCGTCGGCGAGGTGCTGGTCACGGACTCTCCGATCCTTGCGTTCGAACTGCTGTTCCCATACAATAGTCGCATGCCAGCAGTCGCCGCCACCACCCCCGTGCCGTCCGGGGCGCTGATGGAGGCGCTGTCCCGGGTGAACGGCGCCGTCGAGCAACTGATCGACGTCATCGAACAGGAGGGCACCGACCGTCTGAGCCCGAGCGAGGTCCATGAGTTCGCGGTGGGATTCCAGCGCGTGATCAACCTCGTGCCGGTCGTGGATCAGGCGATCGTCCAAGCGGTCAGCTCCTCGGGCCTGCTGCAGGAATGGTGCGCCTCGTCGCCCCGGCAGCTCCTGCGCATGTTGTTGCGCATCTCGGGAACCGAGGCGTCGCGCCGGGTGAAGGCAGCGGCACAACTCGCCGAGCGGCGCACCGACGTCGGACTGCCGCTGCCACCCCGGCGCCGGATCACCGCCGGCGCCCAACGCAACGGGCAGCTGAGCATCGAACAGGTGCAGGTGATCACCTCGGCGCTGGCGCCGTTCGATCGCGTCGGTTGCGATCCCGATGACGTCGAGGCGGCCGAGGGCATCCTGGTGGACGCCGCGAGATCAGGCCTTCCCCCTGAAGACCTGCGCGGGCTGGCCCGTCATGTCGAGAACGCGCTGGACCCGGACGGGCATCTCCCGGACGACGACGCGCAGCAGGCGCGCCGCTATTTGCGGCTGCGTCACAGCGGTGATGGATCCTGGCTGCTCCATGCCCGGCTGACCGGCTTGGCCGGAGCCCGGTTGCACGCCGCGCTCACGGCGCTCGCCCAGCCCCAGCGCGAGAACCCGCGATCGCTCGACCACTCAGAACTGAACGACCACTCCGAACTGAACGCAGGCCCAGCCGCGACCGGCGAGGCAAGCCCCGAGTTCGCCGGGGATGATCCGCGCTCGTTCGAGCAGCGGATGCACGACGCCCTCGACGAATGCTGCGACACCTTACTGTCCATGGGCTCCACCCCCACCGCCTGCGGCGCACCGGCAACGGTGATCGTCACCGTCGACCACCGGACGCTTCTGGGCACGGCACCGGGACACGGAACGACCAGTGACGGCACGCCGTTGTCCGCAGCCGCCGTCCGAGGGTTGGTCAACCGAGCCGACAGCGAGATCTTCACGGCCAGCCTCGAGGCGAACGGCGCCATCCTCGACCTCGGCCGCAGTCGCCGGCTGGCAAGCAGGGCTCAGACCCTGGCCTTGATCGTCCGCGACGGTGGCTGCTCCTTCCCGGGTTGCGACCGCCCGCCCGAGCGATGCGAACGCCATCACATCACCGCCTGGCAGGACGGCGGGCCGACCGACCTGGACAACCTCACCCTGCTCTGCCGGTTCCATCATCGACACCACGCCACACGCGGCTGGACCTGCCGGCTCAACTCCGCCCGGCGTCCGGAATGGATCCCTCCACCGTGGGTCGATCCGGAGGGACGACCCCTGACCAATCGCCGGATCGGTCACGGACCCCTTCGCCCCCTGGTCGGTGCTCAACGCCCGTCGCCGGACGCCGGTCAGCAGCCGAATCAGCGGGTGGGTCAGCAGCCGGGTCAGACGGATCGCCGGTCGCCATCTTGGCCACCATGCTGACCCCGCATCGGTCACAGAGCCCGGCCTCCGGCGTCCAGCGAGAGATCCCGGAACCGGGTAGCCAGCGGGGACAGACTCTCCCGCCAGTACAACGAGATCACCCGCTCGGGCAGGTCCGGCGTGAGTTCATGGAAGCTCAGCGCGGGGTCGCGCAACTGACCACGGACGGCGAGGGTCGGCATGATCGCCAGGCCGAGCCCGGCGCGAACCATCGCGGTGACGCCCTGGTTGTCGGCGGTGCGGAAGACGACGTCCGGGACCACGCCCGCGGCCGCCAGCGAGGCCTCGACCCGGGCCTGGTCGCAGATCCGCGGCAGCGCGACCATCGGCCGGCCGTGCAGGTCGGCGAGCCGCACCGGGCGCGCCGGGGACGCCGTCCGCCGCGAGGGGCGCGACCGCCGCGAGGGGGGCGAGGGCTCCGTGGGCCACGAACCCGCCGGCCACGAACCGGCCGCGGCGATCAGCACGTGCGGGTCGCGCACCACCTCGGCACCGTGCGCGCCCGCGGGCGGCGGGCCGTCGAAGAACAGCAGGTCCAGCGCGTCGAGCCGCGGCGCCTCGGCCTCCTCCTCGGAGAGCCGGATCTGCGCCTCCGGATGCTCCACCCGCACCTGCGCGATCACTGCCGGAAGGATCTCGTTGGTGACCGTCTGAAAGGTGCCGACATCGATCCGGCCGCCGCCTCCGTGATAGCAGTCGACGGCGTCCAGGCCCTGCGCCTGCCGGGCCAGGATCGCCCGGGCCTCGGCGAGCACCACCCGGCCCAGCGGTGTGAGCTCGGGCGGGCGGGCACCCGGACGGCGCTCGAACAGCCGACCACCCACCGCCCGCTCGAGACCCGCGATCTGCTGACTCAGGCTCGACTGGGTGTACCCGAGCGCCGCCGCGGCCCGGCCGAACGTGCCCTCCCGGGCGACGGCGTCCAGGGCGGCCAGGTGGCGGGGCTCCCACATCCGGCTATCATCGCCTCAGCCGATCATTACCAGCAAGAATCTTCGCTTTACCCGATGCTCGTCAGTGCCTAGCGTCGTCGTCCATGGAACCCGAACAGATCGTCCAGACCGACGGCATCGACTCCGGCGGCGCCGAACTCTGCATCCAGACGGCCGGCGAGCCGAGCGATCCGGCCGTGCTGCTGATCCACGGCGCCTCGGCGTCGATGCTGTGGTGGGAGGCTGAGCTCTGCGAACAGCTCGCCGCCCGGGGACGTTTCGTCGTCCGCTACGACCAGCGCGACACCGGACGCTCGAGCACGTATCCGGTCGGCGCACCGGGCTACGGCATGCGCGATCTCGCCGCCGACGCGGTGGCGATCCTGGACGCGCTCGGCATCGATCGCGCCCACGTCGTCGGACGGTCGATGTCGGGCGGCGTCGCCCTGATTCTCGCCGTCGACCATCCGGAACGTGTTGCCTCCGTGACGTTCATGGCGACCACCACCGGCGAGCCCGGGCTGCCCGACCCGACCCCCGAGTTCCGGGATGCAACCGCGGAACCTGCGCCGGATCCGGCCGATCGGGAGGCGATGGTCGGCCACCTGGTGCGGGGCATCGTCGCTTACCACGGCACGTCCGGCCTCACCGATCGCGACCATGTCGAACAGGTCGTCCGGGCCGACCTGGCGCGCAGCCGCGACTACGCGGCGACCCTGACCAACCACTTCGCCCAACGCTTCGAGGGCCCACGCAACGGCTCCTTCGGCGACATCTCCGCGCCGGCGCTGATCATGCACGGGGAACTCGACCCGATCTTCCCACTCGCCCACGCCCGCGCACTCGAACGCGCGATACCCGGCGCCCGGCTGCAGGTGCTCACCGACACCGGGCACGAACTGCCCGTCGGCCGCTGGCCGGACTTCGTCGAAATCCTCTGGCAGCACACGGATCTCGCCGAGAGAACAACCCCGGACGGCGCCCGGTGAGCGCCGGCCCGCAAGCTCACCCGAGGCCGCCGATCAAGCCCCGGTACGGCGTCTGGGTGCCACTGTTCGACGACCTCGCCGACCCCGCCCTGGTCGCGAGCCTGGCCGCCGACGCCGAGCGGGCCGGCTGGGACGGATTCTTCGTCTGGGACCAACTCGCCTGGCGGGCACCGGTTCTCGACGTTGCCGACCCGTGGATCACGCTCGCCGCGATCGCCACGGCGACCGAGCGGATCGCGCTCGGACCGATGGTCACCCCGCTGCCGCGGCGACGTCCGGCGAAGGTGGCCCGGGAGAGCGTGACCCTCGACCGGCTCTGCGGTGGACGGCTGATTCTGGGTGTCGGTTCGGGCAGCGACCGGTTCGCGGCCGAGTACTCGCGCACCGGCGAGCCGACCGGTGACCGGCACCGGGCCGATCTGCTCGACGAGTCGCTGAGCATCCTACGGTCGGCCTGGACCGGCGAGAGCGTGCAGCACGACGGCCCGTTGCTGAGGGTCGACGGGATGGCATTCTCGCCGCGGCCGGTGAACGGCAGCATCCCGGTGTGGGTGGCCGCCTTCCCCGGCAACCGCCGGCCGCTGCGCCGGGCCGCGCGGCACGACGGGTTCTTCCCGGTCAACCTGGGCTCCGCCGCCGAACTGGCCGAGGCACTTGCCTACGTCGAAGCGTCCAGGAGCGACATGACCGATCCGGCGGCGCCCTTCGACGTGGTCGCCGCCGTGCGCCCCGACCACGACCCTGCGCCCTACCTGCAGGCCGGCGCCACCTGGGTACTCACCGACATCGAACCCACTGACCTGGACGTCGCCCGGTTGCGCAGACTGATCCGGAACCACGGAACCAGGTCATGATCCGGGTGCCAGAATCGGATGCGTGACGTCGAAGCTGAGCCTGCGCCTCGAGCCGGTGGGAACGGCCACGTCATTGCTCCCGGTCATCAACGGATTGACGCTCGCCGAACTCGTCGGCGCGTTCGAGCACGCCCGCGGATACACGCCGGCAGGGGGATACGCCGGCATCGTGCCCGGACATTTCCGGTTCGGTGACCTGGCCGGCTACTTCTGCGGCGAGAACAACGGGGACTGGCCTCACCCGGGCATCGTGTGGTTGTTGGGTTGCAACTGTGGAGAGACAACTGTGGAGAGACTGGTTGCTGGCCGCTGGAAGCGACCGTGACGACGGTGGGCTCGGTCGTCCGTTGGGGCGACTTCCGCCAGCCGCATCGGCCGACGCGAGACTATTCCGCGTTCGGCCCGTTCACGTTCGACGCCCGGGCGTACCGGACGGAGGTACAGCGCGCGATCAACAGTTTGCGCGGGACGAGCTGAGCCGGTACTGGCGGGGTGTGATGCCGCGGACCCGCTTGAAGGCGACCGACAGCGCAAAGGCGTTGGCATAGCCCACTCTCCGGGCGATCACGTCGATGGTCGCGTCGCTGCGGCCGAGCTGCTCGGCGGCGAGGGCGATCCGCCACTCGGTCAGGTAGGTCATCGGCGGCTGCCCGATCAGTGCCGAGAAGCGTGCTGAGAGAGTGGCTCTCGAGGCGCCGGCGAGGCCGGCCAGATCGGCGACGCTCCAGTCCCGGGCCGGGTCGTCGTGGATTCCGCGCAGCGCCGCCCCGACCACCGGGTCCGACTGCGCCCGGAACCACCCCGGCGCACCGGCACCGGCGAGGGCGAACCATTCGCGCAACGTGGCGATCAGAGCGGCGTCCAGCAGCCGGTCGAGCATGATCTGCTGACCGGGCGAGACCTGGTCCACCTCCTCGGCGATCAGTCGCATCACCGGGCCGGCCGCACTCGAGGCGGGAACTCGCAGCACCCGGGGCAGCGCGGCGAGCAGCCGGCCGCTCAGGTCGCCCACCATCTGGTACGTGCCGCTGGCCAGAAGCGTTGCGCCCCGGGCGTTCCCGGCCTCCGGGTGCCGGTTCGAGGCGCCGGGCACGCTGTGCCTCAGCAACTCCGAGGCGTCCTCACCGGTCATCGTGGTCAGCCGGTTGTTCGGCCCGACCAGAACGGTGGGGGACGTCCGCGGGTGGTGCGCCACCGTGTAGGGCTCGGTGCCGGTGACCACCGCGACGTCGCCCTCGGCCAACTCGACCGGGTCGGCGTCGTCCGGCACGATCCAGGCGCTGCCACGCAACGGCGCGGCCAGAGCGAGCGGGGCGCCGTCGGCGATCCGCAACCCCCAGGGCGGTTCGAGCACGACGTGACAGAACGCGGCGCTGCGGGCGCGGACGTCGTCCAAGAGGTCAGCGAGAGCATCCATCCAGCGATCCTAGACGGACAGACATGGATTCTGGCGTTTCAGCCATGGATCGTCCACAGCAGCCCGGATTGACTCGAGTCAGGAGCCGGAGCCGTACGGGCCCGGCACGAGCCCTTGGAGTGCTCATGTACGCCATCACCGGAATCACCGGACACGTCGGCGGTGCCACCGCAGGCGCCCTGGCCTCGGCCGGGGAGCCGGTCCGTGCAGTGCTCCGCGACCCGGCCAGACTTACCGGAACCACTGCCCTGCAAGGGGTTCCGGCTGAGGTCATGGTCGCCGACTACACCGATCCCACCGCCCTCACCACCGCCCTGACCGGGTGCCGGGGCGTCTTTGTCATGCTGCCCACGCTGGCATCGGGTTCGGACGCCGAACACCGCGACCTGGCCGGCACGATCGCGAACGCCGTTGCGACGAGCGGGGTCCCGTACGTGGTCGCGCTCTCGTCGCTGGGAGCCCAGCACAGTGACGGCACCGGCCCGATCCGCTGGCTGCACCACCTGGAGCAGCAGCTGGCCGGGACCGGCGCCGTGGTCACCGTGATCCGGTCACCGCATTTCCAGGAGAAGCTGGCCGACGTGCTGCCGGCGGCACAGGCGCAGGGGGTGTTCCCGGTGCTGGGTGACCCCGACCGGGTGTTCCCGATGGTCGCCACCACCGACATCGGGGCCGTCGCCGCCGACCTGCTGCGGTCGGCGCCGTCGTCGTCCGGCATCGTCGAACTGGACGCGCCCCGGTACAGCGAACGCGAGGTGGCGCGGGCGCTCGGCGAGGCGCTGGGACGCTCCCTCGACGTCGTGGCCGTGCCCCGGGAACAATGGTCGGCCGCGCTGGTCGCCGACGGTGTGCCCGCGGTGCTGGCCGCCGAGCTGGCCGAACTCGCGGACGCCGACGACCGCGGTCTGCTGGTGGGCACCGGATCTCCGGCCCGCAGCTGCCGTACCCCGATCCGGACGACGATCTCCGGACTTCTCGGCGGCGCCGGTCAGTCCGGTTCGTAGCGGCGCAGGCTCTGGGTGGCGGCGAGGCCGGCCCGGAGCTCCTCGAGCGAGGCCGGGGCCGCGCCGTGGGTGCGGGCCTGGATCAGCACGTTGCCCAGCGCCGTCGCCTCGACCGGCCCGGCGATCACCGGCAGACCGGTGCTGCGCGCCGCGGCCCGGCAGAGCAGCTCGTTCTGGCTGCCGCCCCCCACGACATGGACGGCGCCCACCCGGCGCCCGCTCAACCGCGCCGCCGCCGTCACGGTGCGTGCGTAGGCGTCGGCCAGCGAGTCGACGATGCAGCGGACGATCCCGGCCCGGGCGAGCGTCCCGCCGGCCGCCCGGGCGATCCGGTTCGGCATGTCGCCGGGGGCGATGAACGACTCGTCGTCCACATCGATCAGCGGACCGGGCGGCAGCCGGGACGCCTCGGCCAGCAGGGCTGCCAGTTCCGGGGACGCCCCGGGAGGAGACCCCCACTCGCGCAGGCATTCCTGCAACAGCCAGAGCCCGCCGACGTTGCGCAGGTAGCGGATCCGGGCGTCGACGCCGTGCTCGTTGGTGAAGTTCGCCGCGCGGCTCGCCTCGGTGAGCACCGGCGCCTCGAGTTCGACACCGACCAGTGACCAGGTACCGCTGGAGACGTACGCGATGTCGCGGCCGACCGCCGGCACCCCGACGACCGCCGAGGCGGTGTCGTGCGAACCGACCGTGGTCACCACGGTGCCGGCCCGTAACCCGGTGTCGGCCAACACTTCCGACCGGATCTCCCCCCGGACGGCGCCCGGCGCCTCCAGCTCGGGGAACCGATCGGCAGGCAGACCGAGCGCCTCGAACAGCTCGGCCGACCAGCTGCCGGTGCACGCATCGAGCAGCCCCGTGGTGGAGGCGTTGGTGACCTCGGTGCGCAGCACCCCGGTCAGTTCGTGGGCGATCACGTCGGGCAGCAGCACCACATGGGCCGCCCTGTGCCACAACGAGTTCGGCGATTCCCGTTCGGCGGCCAGCTGGTACAGCGTGGTGAACGGCAGGTGCTGCAGGCCGTTCACCGCGTACTGCCGCTGCCGCGACACGACCGCGTCGACGCTGGGGATCACCGTGGCGGTGCGGTCGTCGCGATAGCTGATCGGTTCGGCGAGCAGGTTGCCCGAAGCGTCCAGCAGGGCGTAGTCGACCGACCAGGTGTCGATCCCGATCGAGGTCACCCCGGGATGGGCCGCGGCCAGCGCGGCCAGGCCCGTGCGCACCTCGCCGAGCAGCGCGGTCAGATCCCAGCGCAGGTGCCCGTCGCGACGGCTCGCACCGTTGCGGAACCGGTGCACCGCATGCAGTTCCACGCTGCCACCGGTGTGCACCACCCCGGCCATCACCCGGCCCCCGGAGGCGCCGATGTCGATCGCGCCGAAGACGGCGCTCACCGCCGCACCCACCCGATCACCGCAACCGTCTGCACCGCAACGACCTTCACCACAACGACCTTCACCACAGCAGCCTCAGCGCAGGAAGGCGGCGGCGACCCCGGCGTCCACCG
>DAIOVT010000108.1:6783-10187 GCA_036758885.1 Kineosporiaceae bacterium | reverse complement strand
TCGCCGCCGTCGACGCCATCAGCTGAGCCGGAACCCGAATCCGTTCCGGCCCAACAGATCTGAGGACGTCATGAGCACACTCACCCGACCGCCGCAAGACTCGACGCCGCTGCCCGGCCCTCGCGGTACCGGACGCCTGGGAGACCGGGTGTTCGCCGCGGCGACCACCGGGTCGGGTGTGTTCGTGGTCGCCCTGGTCACCCTGATCGGCCTCTTCCTGCTCTCCCAGGCGATCCCGGCGCTGGCCAAGGACGACGTCAACTTCCTGACCTCGCGGGAGTGGTCGGTCGATGGCGACCGGCTGCGTTTCGGAATTCTCGAACTGCTCTGGACGACGATCGCCGCCTCGACCATCGCGATGGCGATCGCGGTGCCGCTCGGGGTCTGCGTGGCACTGTTCATCACCGAGTACGCGCCGCAGTGGCTGCGTGGGCCGGCGGCATCGCTGGTCGACCTGCTGGCCGCCGTCCCGTCGATCGTCTACGGGCTGTGGGGGCTGCTGGTGGTGCGTCCGGTGATCCGGCCGGTCGAGGACTTCCTCTCCAGCACCTTCGGCGCCTTTCCGCTGTTCGGCGCCACCGCGATCACCGGCGGCACCATCTTCTTCATCGGCATCGTGTTGTCGATCATGGTGCTGCCGGTGGTCACCGCCATATCCCGCGAGGTGTTCGCCCAGACGCCGGCCACCCACAAGGAGGGCGCGCTGGCGCTCGGCGCGACCAAGTGGGAGATGATCCGCACCGCGGTGCTGCCGTTCGGCAAGCCCGGTGTGATCAGCGCGGCGATGCTGGCGCTCGGCCGTGCGCTCGGCGAGACCATCGCGGTCACCTTCATCGTCTCCACCCTGGCCCGGAGCGCTCCGTGGACCTGGTCGCTGTTCAACGGTGGGGAGACCTTCGCCTCCCGCATCGCCAACAACGCCGCCGAGTTCGACTCCCCCACCAAGACCGGTGCGTTCATCGCCGCAGGCCTCGTGCTGTTCGTGCTGACCTTCCTGGTCAACGCCGCGGCCCGGGTCGTCATCGAGCGCAGGAAGGCCTTCACCGAATGACCTCCGCAGACTTTCCCCTGCAGAACACGATGACCGAGCGGCCCCGGGTGCTCGACCGTGAGGAAGGTGCCACCGGATTCGGTCCGCAGACCGGTGGCGGCACCCGCAGGTTCGCCGACCAGCTGGCCCGGGTGGTGATGTGGGCGGCGTTCCTGTCGGCCATGGTGCCGCTGGTCTGGATCCTGGCCACGGTGCTGACCAACGGCTACGAACTGCTGACCACCAGCACCTGGTGGACGAACTCGCAGCGCAACATCACCTCGAGCATGGACGGCGGGGGCGCCGTCCATGCGATTCAGGGCACGCTGATCCAGGGGGCGGTGACCGCTGCGATCTCGGTGCCGATCGGCATTCTCACCGCGGTGTACCTGGTCGAGTACGGCCGCGGCCGGCTGGCCCGGGCGGTCTCGTTCATGGTCGACATCCTCTCCGGGGTGCCCTCGATCGTGGCCGCGCTGTTCATCTACGCGGTCTGGGTGACCACGTTCGGCTTCCAGCGGGTGGCCTTCGCGGTCTGTCTCGCCCTGGTGCTGCTGATGATCCCGGTGATCGTGCGCTCCACCGAGGAGATGCTCAACCTGGTGCCCAACGAGTTGCGCGAGGCGTCCTACGCGCTCGGTGTGCCGAAGTGGATCACCATCACCAAAGTCGTTCTGCCGACGGCCTTCTCGGGCATCGTCACCGGCGTGCTGCTCGGTCTGGCCCGGGTGATGGGCGAGACCGCGCCGCTGCTGATCCTCGGCCCGTACACCAAGAACATCGCGACGAACCTGTTCTCCGGGTACATGCCGACCCTGCCCACCATGATCAACCAGGACCGGACCGAGACCGGTCTGGCGCCCGCGGTGGAACGGATGTGGGCAGCCGCGCTCACGCTGATCCTGATCGTGCTGCTGCTCAACCTGGCCGGCCGGCTGATCGCCCGCTATGGCCGCCTCAAGGCCTGAGCACAGGCCCCCGTCCCCGAATCTCAGACCCGGCTGAAACCCGCTGCAAGGGAAGGCTTCACGCACATGGCCAAGCGCATCGACATCAAGGACCTGGACATCTACTACGGCGCGTTCAAGGCCGTCGAAGGGGTGCAGATGAGCGTCGAACCGCGCTCGGTCACCGCCTTCATCGGCCCCTCGGGCTGCGGCAAGTCCACCGTGCTGCGCACGCTGAACCGCATGCACGAGGTGATCCGTGGCGGCCGGATCGAGGGCCAGGTGCTGTTGGACGGCGAGGACCTCTACGCCGCCGAGCGCGACCCGGTGACCGTGCGCCGCACCATCGGCATGGTCTTCCAGCGGCCGAACCCGTTCCCCACCATGTCGATCTTCGACAACGTGGTCGCCGGGCTGCGGCTGAACGGGGTGAAGAACTCCAAGGCGCTCGCCGAGGCCGCCGAGGCGTCACTGCGCGGCGCCAACCTCTGGGACGAGGTCAAGGACCGGCTGAAGAAGCCGGGTGCGGGCCTGTCCGGAGGTCAGCAGCAGCGGCTGTGCATCGCCCGGGCGATCGCCGTCCGGCCCCAGGTGCTGCTGATGGACGAGCCCTGCTCGGCGCTCGACCCGATCTCGACGCTGGCCATCGAGGACCTGATCGGCAAGCTGAAGTCGGACTACACGATCGTGATCGTCACGCACAACATGCAGCAGGCCGCCCGGGTCTCCGAACGGACGGCGTTCTTCAACCTCGCCGCCACCGGCAAGCCCGGCAAGCTGGTCGAGATCGGCGACACCGCGACGATGTTCAACAACCCGAGCCAGAAGGCCACCGAGGACTACATCTCCGGCCGGTTCGGCTGAGCCGCAAGGCGTTTCAGAGCACGCGCCCGGAACAGACAGCTCGGAACAGCCGGCTCAGAACAACTGCAGACCCGAGACCAGCCCGGCGGCCACCGCGAAGGTGGCCGCCGGCGTCGCGAGGGCCACCAGCAGCACTGCGCCGACCACGTCCCAGCGGACCGCGCGGGACCCACCGGTGGCACCGGCGCCGACGATCGAGGCCACCACGGTCTGCGTGGTGGACAGCGGGATGCCCACCACCGCAGCGAGGTAGATCAGGCTCGAGGCGACGCCCTCGCCGGCGAAACCGGTGGCCGGGGTGACCCTGACCAGCCGCCGCGACATGGTGCGCACGATCGGCCAGCCACCGGCCAGGGTGCCGATACCGAGGGCCAGCGCCACCAGGATCTGCACCAGCACCGGCACGTCCACCACCCCGGTGACCACCAGTGGGCCCGCTCCGGCGGCCGGTGTGGTGGCCGCCAGCGCGAGCGCCAGCACCAGCATGGTCTTCTGCCCGTCCTGCACCCCGTGGGCGACCGAAACCGTTGCCGCGGTGACGGATTGGGCCATCCGGAACCCGC
>DAIOVT010000108.1:0-6773 GCA_036758885.1 Kineosporiaceae bacterium | reverse complement strand
CCGTTCGCGGCGTCCCGGAAGATCCGCAGCAACGCCCAGAGCAACAGCCAGCCGCCCGCGGCGGCGAGCACCGTGACCACCAGCACCGGCAGCAGCACCCAGACGGTGAGCAGGTGCCAGTCCGGTCGCACCCCGGCCGCCATCGCGGCGCCGGCGAGCGCCCCGATCAGGGCGTGCGAGGACGACGACGGCATGCCCCGCCACCAGGTGAGCAGGTTCCAGCCGAGGGCCACCAGCAACCCGACCGCGGCGACCTGCACCCCGGCCGCCCCGGTGGGCACCTGGATCAGCCGCTCCCCCACCCGCTGCGCCAGATGCACCCCGAGCAGGGCACCGACGACGTTGAGGATCGCCGACATCCGCACCGCGGCGTGCACCGTGAGCGCACCGGTCGACAGCGACATGGCGATCGCGTTGGCGGCGTCGTGCGCACCGTTGCTCCAGGCGAAGACCAGACCGATCAGCACGGTGAGCAACACCGCTGCACCGAGTCCGCCGTCCATGCCCGAGGCCGCGAGCAGCTCTTCCATGAATGATTCGACCCGGCCGATCAGCTCTCGGTCACGACGACCGACTGGATGGTGTCGGCGACCGCCTCGAGCGCGTCGACCACCCGCAGCAGCGCCGCGCACAGTTCGGTGAGCCGGATCATCGCGGCCGCGTCGACCGGGGCCAGGGTGACCTCGAGCAGCAGCCGGCGATGCACGTAGCCGGCCTGTTTGATCAGCACCGCGAGCTCGACCCAGTGACCGGCCTGCTGGCCGGGGTCACCGAGCTGCGGCACGGTCATCTCGACCACCTCGGCCGCGCGCACCAGCACCTGCACCAATTCGGCCATCTGCAGCGGCAGATCACCGACCCGCAGGATCTCCATGGTCTGGGTGACCGCGTCCATCCGGGCCACCGCCCGGCGCAGGTCCCAGGCCAGCCGGAACGCGTCGGCGCGGTCGAACGGGGTGACGAAGGACGCCGCCAGGTTGCGCAGCACCGCGTGCGCCGCGGCCTCGGCCTGCTGGTCGACGTTCTGCAGCGAACGTCCGGCGCGGGCCCGCGACTCGGCGTCCGGGTCGAGCGCCTCACCGAGCAGGTGGGCAGCGCTCAGCAGATGATGGCCGAGCTCAGCCAGAGGCTGACCGACCCCGGTCTCGTCACGGCGCAGGCGGAACACAGGCCGAACGCTACCCGGGCCAGGTGTCGTGCTCACCGGCGGCCGGGTCAGGGCGAGCCGGACGGCGCACCCGGGCCCGAGGGGGACGGCGTGCCGGCGCCCGCGCCGACCGGATCGGACGCCGACGGCTCACGCAACACGGTGCGCTGCACCTGGGCCGAGGCGAACCCGAACCCGCCCATGGTCACCTCGTCGTAGGCGAGCACCTGCCCGGCGCGTTCACCGGTGCGGGCGATGTAGAGCAGCGTCGCGTTGAGCGGGGTCGGCTTGCCCTCCTCGATCGCCTTGAAATCGGCCGAGATGCCCGCGCCGCCGGTCGAGCCCTCGCGCATCACCAGGGTTCCGCTCGGGTCGGCCTTGACCTCGCGGGAGTGGAAGTGCCCGGTCAGCACCAACGGCACCTTGCCGAGCAGCGGCGGCACCGAATAGGGCTCGTGCACCGCCGCGATGGTCACCGGTTTGCCCGGCCGGGTGGTGTTCCAGCGCTCGATGGTCTGCGCCAGACGACTGCCCGCGACCACCTGCGGGTCGCCCTCGTCGAGGGTTCCGCTGCCCTGCGAGGCGGCCTGGTCGGGGGTGAAGTTCGGGTCTCCGATACCGGCGATCACCACGCCGTCGACGACGGTGACCGCGTCGTCGAGCACGGTGACGTTCTTGTTGCGGGCCAGCGCCTGCTCGGTCACCCGGGAGTCGTGGTTGCCACGGACGAAGACGTAAGGCACCCCCAGCCCGCCCACCCAGGAGAGCGAGGACGCCTCGGCGTCGGTGCCCCAGGTGGTGATGTCGCCGGTGTCGATCACCATGTCGGCCTTGAAGTCGCGCACCAGCCGCTGGGTGAGGTCGGTGCCCAGCGGGCTCATGTGCAGGTCGGAGACGTGCAGCACGGTGACCACGTCGGCGGTCGCACTGCCCTCGAGCACCGGCAACCGGCCACTCATGCCGTAGAGCGTGGTCACCGCCTGCAGGATCGAACCGAGGCCGCTGCGGTAACTCTCCAGCCGGTCGATCAGGTCGTCGGCCTGGGTGGCGACGTAGGGGGCCTGGCTGAGCAGTCCGGAGAACTTGGGCTGGGCGAAGCTGTCCGGGTTGAACGTGGTGGCCACCCCGAGCCCGAGCGCGGCCTGCAGGGCGAGCAGCCCGGTTCCGGCCGCGGCCACCTTGCGCCAGCTGCGCCGGTAGACCAGCAGCCCGAGCCCGACGACCCCGAGCAGGGCGCAGCCCGAACTGATCAGGGCGGCCCTGATCGCCGCCGATCGCAGCTCGTCGGGTGCCTCGCGCTGCAGCGCGGCCAGGGCGTTCGGCGAGGAGAGCAGGGTGCGCGCCTCGGCGATGTTCACGGTGGTGATGCCGGCGCGTACCTCGACCGGCGCCAGATAGGTGTTGAAGCTGACCTGCCCGGCCGGGGGCAGTTCGAGATGGACGCCGGGGGTCAGGCTGGGCTGGATGCGCACCTGGGTGGTGAACGGGCCGACCTGGGTGGTCACCGGAGGTGCCAGCGCGGCGCCGATCGCCGTCCCGGCGACGATCACCGCGAGCCAGACCAGCGCCGGCAGCGCGAACCGGCCCAGCCGGCGGGCGCGTCCGGCCCAGCGGGCCGAACGGGTCTCCGTGCTCGTCCCTGTGCTCGTCTCTGTGCTGCTCTCCGTACTGCTTGCTGTACTGCTCCCTTTGGGTGTGGCCGATCCCGGGGTCGGCGCAGCGTCCGCGTCGTCCACATCGCTCAAGGGGTCGGCACCCGCATTCCCTGAAGATCTCGTGCAGTTCGGCTCGTACTGATCAGGTCGTGCTGATCGGGTCGTACTGGATCAGCTACGAGCATCGGTCATCGGCAGGCCGATGTGCAGTCCTGCGGCGTGTGTCCCTCGAGACTGCCCCGACAGCAGTTCGCCGCCCCGGCCGTCTGGCCGGGGCGGCGAACCACACGCTTGACGCCGTACCGGGAGCGCCTCTCGGCGAGAAGGCCGCTCGTAGCGGCTGAACATGGAGCCCGGGGCTACCGCGGAACGGCGTCCGGTGAGACTCCGAAGAGCGTCACCGAGGGTGCTCAACGAGAGCACCACCGACAATGTTCCCCGACGGCCGCGGATCTACCAAGCCGACCGGTCGAGCGGGGCGGTCGAGCGATGCCGGCCGGTCAGTCGAGCACCAGCCCGGCTGCCGGGGCGATCCGGGACGCCCGCCGGGCCGGCACCACACAGGCCAGCAGCCCGGCGACCACACAGACGACGAGCACCGCGAGCAGTTGCAGGTAGGGGATCTGCACCGTGGCCGACGCAACCACCTTCTGCACCATGGTCTCGACGCCGACCCAGGCGAACAGCACGCCGAGCGCGGTACCGATCACGGTGGCGGCCAGGGACAGCAGCACGGCCTCCACCGACAGGGTGCGGCGCAGTTGCCTGCGGCTCAGCCCGAGAGCGCGCAGCAGTGCGTTCTCCCGGCCCCGCTCCAGTACCGACAGGCTCAGCGTGCTGCCGATCCCGAGCAGGGCGATCAGCACCGCGACCCCGAGCAGGGCGACCACGGTGACGGTGAGAATGTCGACCTGCTGATCGACCCAGTTGCGGTCGACCAGGCCCGAGGTCAGGCTTGCCGAGGCGTTGCCGGCGAACTGGACCAGGACCCCCTGCAGCGCGGTGGCGTCGGCCCCGTCGGCGGCTCGCACCCACAGCGCCATCGGCTCGGGACGATCGGTCAGCGTGGCCAGGGTCGTCGGCGAGACCAGCGCGGTGCCGCCCCAGCCCATTCCCGTCGCCACCCGCAGCGGGGCCGCACCGGTACCGGTGCGCAGCACGACGTCGGTGACCGGCTCGGGGTTCTCGTCGAGCACCTCGGCGGGCAGGTTCACCACCTGATCGGCCGGCCGGGCGAAGGCCGGTGCACCGTGCAGCACCCCGTCGAGATCGGCGCCGGACTGCGCCGGTGCGAGCACGGTGATGCTGCGGCCGGCCACTTCGGCCCGCACCCCGTCGAGCACCGCGACCGAGGCGACGCCGGGGGTGCCGCGAACCGCCTGCACGGTGGCGGCCGGCAACGGCGCCTCCGCTGACAAGGTGAAGTCGATCGGGTGGCTGGTGTCCATCTCGACGTCCATCGCCGCCCGTGAGCTGGCCAGCCCGGTCAGCATCGCCGTGGTCAGGGTGACCCCGATCAGCAGCGAGGCGGTGGTGGTCGCCGTCCGCCGGGGGTTGCGAACGGCGTTGCCCACGGCGATCGAACCGGCCGGCCCGAACACCGGCCGGGCCAGGGCGCCCATCCGGCGGATCGTCCACGGCACCACGAAGGGGCCGAGCACGATCACCCCGAGGAAGGTGGCCACGCCACCGGCCAGCATCGCCGGAACCAGTTGCTCCGCAACGGAAACGGCCATTCCGGCGGCGCCGAGCAGCACCAGACCGATGCCGAGGCCCAGGCGCAACCGGCCGGCCCGGACGGCGTCCTGGGTCTGCGCCGGGCGCAGCGCGCTGAGCGGGGAGACCTGTGTGCTGCGGCGGATCGGCAGATAGGCCGCGATCACCGTGACCAGCACACCGGTGGCCAGTGCCGCCAACATCCACAACGGTGAGAAGCTCGGCGCACCAAGCGCTTTCGGCCAGATCGAACGGACCACCGCGACCAGCGCCCAGCCGGCCGCGGCGCCGCCGACCGTGCCGGCCACCGAGGCGATCAGGCCGAGCGCCAACGCCTCCAGCCGCACCGAGCGGCGCACCTGTGCCCCGCCGGCACCCACGCACCGGAGCAGGGCGAAGTCACGGGAACGCTGTGCCAGCATCACCGAGAAGGTGTTGGCGATCACCAGACAGGCCACCACCAGGGCGATGACGACGAAGAGCATCAGCATGATCGACATCACGTCGACACCACGGGTCAGTTCGGTCGCGCGTTCGTCGAGGAACTGCGCGGTCGGGGTGACGGTGCCGGATGCGTCCAGCAGGTTCGTCAGCGCCGTGCGGGCCGAGTCGACCGAACCCGTTGCGGCATAGGCGATGCTGTCCACGTGCAGGGTGTTCGGCCAGTGCGACAACTGGTTCCAGGTCACGTAGAGCGCACCACCCATGGCGGTCCCCTCGGGTGCGGCCAGACCGACCACCCGCACCTCTCGCTTCCGGTCGATGCTGATCACGTCACCCAGGCCGACCCCGAACCGCTTGGCGGCGTTGGCGTCGAGCAACGCCTCACCGTCAGCGGCGGGTGCCCGGCCGGCGTCCAGCCGTTGCCACTGCATCGCCGGATCCAGGTCGAACGCCGCGATCAGGTCACGATCGCTGAGCAGACGGTTCCCCTCGAACAGCGTCTGGTAGGTGTAGGCCTGCACACCGACCCGGTCGCCGCGGGCGGCGGCGAGGTCGAGCACGCGTTGCGCCGTCGCGGTGCCGTCGACCCGGGAGACGACCAGGTCGGCGTTGCGGTAGGGCCGGTCGATTCCTTCCAGCAGACCGGCTTTGGCCGCCGATGCCAGCGGATTCACCAGCACCAGGAAGGCCACCCCGATCGCCACTGCGAGTCCGGCGGCGAGGTAGCGGCGGGTGTGCACCCGCAGCGAGGCGAGCAGGACCGTGCGCATCAGCGGCCTCCCCCGGCCAGCAGGTTCACCAGCGACGCCTCGTCGGCGTCGTGCAGGTGCGCGGCGATCGCGCCGTCCCGCAGCACGACCACGTCGTCGGCGTAGGCCGCCGCCGACAGTTCGTGGGTGACCATGACCACCGTGTGCCCCATCTCGCGCACCGAACGGCGCAGGAAGCCGAGCACCTCGGCGCTGGTCGTCGAGTCGAGATTCCCGGTCGGTTCGTCGGCGAAGACCACAGCCGGGTCGGTGATCAGTGCGCGCGCGATCGCTACCCGCTGCTGCTGGCCCCCGGAGAGCTGGGACGGCCTGTGCCCGAGCCGGTCTCGCAGGCCGAGCACCTCGGTGAGGGAGTCGAAGCGGGCCCGGTCGGGGCGCACCCCGGCCAGTTCGAACGGCAGCAGGATGTTCTGCTCGGTGGTCAGCATCGGCAGCAGGTTGAACGCCTGGAACACGAAGCCCAGGTGGTCGCGCCGGAAGACGGTCAGTTCGGCGTCGTCGAGCGCGCCGAGGTTGTGCCCGGCCACCTCGACCGAGCCGCCGCTGGGCTGTTCCAGCCCGGCCAGACAGTGCATCAGCGTGGACTTGCCGGATCCGGAAGGGCCCATGATCGCGGTGAACCGGCCTGCGGGCAGGTCCAGGTCGACGCCGCGCAGGGCGTGCACGGTGGCCCCGCCCGCGCCGTAGGTGCGGGTCAGCCCGCGCACCGTGGCACACACCCGCCCCACCGGCCGGGCGTGGGCGGGCAGACGATCGTCGGAGGGCAGAAGCATCGGCTGATTCATGCTGATCAGCCTGCTGGCCTGTGGCGTCGTGGACATCGGCTCCCGGTCGGGACCTGAGCTGCGCCCGGGGGCTGACCGGGCGCCGTCCGGGGTACGACCCAGGTATGACGCCTCAGGAGGCGGCGTCCCGGGCAGGGTCAGTCGAGCACGCCGCTCTCGTGCGCCAGCACCACCAGTTGCACGCGGTCACGGCAACCGGTCTTGGCCAGCAAGCGTCCGACGTGGGTCTTCACGGTGGCCTCGGCGACCACCAGCT
>DAIOVT010000107.1:0-10310 GCA_036758885.1 Kineosporiaceae bacterium | reverse complement strand
GTAGTTCGACCTCGACCGCCGAGCCGCCGATACCGGCCGATCCCTGGTGCATCAGGATCCGCGCGTGCGGCAGGGCGAACCGTTTGCCCTTGGTACCCGCCGAGAGCAGGAACTGGCCCGCGCTGCAGGCCAGCCCGATCGCCAGGGTGGAGACGTCGTTGGGCACCAGGTTGACGGTGTCGCGCAGGGCCAGCATCGAGGGCACCGAGCCGCCGGGGGAGTGGATCCACAGGGCGATGTCGGCGACCGGATCCTCGGCCGCGAGCAGCATCAGCTGGCTGGTGAGCAGCATGCCGTTGTCGTCGTCCAAGGGGCCGTCGAGTACCAGGATTCGCCTGTGCAGCAACACTTCTCGGGCCTGACGGTCGAACCGGGGTGGGGTGTTCTCGCTCATGCCGGCATCATGCGCAGGGTCGGCCGCCGGCCGGAACGGCGTGCTGCTCGGGGCGGATCCGCCGACAGCAGCGGCGCGGCCGGGTACGCCGGACGAGGGACGGCAATGGCGCAACTTGCCGATAGTCCCCCGGGGGAACGGCGAGAACTTGAGAGTCTGCTCCGAAGGCCTGTCGATCGCGCGCACACGCTGGCTGGCGGGGGTCCGGTGGGCGATGCTGTGCCCTATGCAACCCAGCAAGGTCTTCGACACCACGGCCGCTCTCGGCCGGGGGCTCGCCGCCACCGGCTACCTGGCGGACGACGCGCTGGCCACCGTGGCCTGGCTCGGGCTGCGGCTCGGCCGGCCGCTGTTGCTCGAGGGTGAGCCCGGCACCGGTAAGACGGCGTTGGCCGAGGCGCTGGCCCAGGCACTGGAGCTCGACGTGGTGCGGTTGCAGTGTTACGAGGGGATCGACGCCACCCAGGCTCTCTACGACTGGGACTTCCCCCGGCAGATCCTGCATCTGCGTGCGCTGCAGGCGGTTTCGGGCGATTCGCCGGACGGCGACGAGCGCCTCGCCGAGGTCGAGGACCAGCTCTTCGACGAGCGATTCCTGCTGGCCCGGCCGGTGCTGCGGGCCCTTCGCGAGTCGCCGGTGGTGCTGTTGATCGACGAGATCGACCGCGCCGACGACGAGTTCGAGGCGTTCCTGCTCGAGGTGCTGTCCACCTGGCAGGTGAGCATTCCCGAACTGGGCACCGTCGCCGCGGCGACGCCGCCGGTCGTGGTGCTCACCTCCAACCGCACCCGCGAGCTGCACGACGCGCTGAAACGCCGATGTCTCTACCACTGGATCGATCATCCGAGCGTGGAACTCGAGCTGGCGATCGTGCGCAGCCGGGCGCCCGAGATCGCCGAGACGCTGGCCGGCCAGGTGGTCCGCGCCGTCCACCGATTGCGTACCGAGCAGGGCCTGATCAAGCCCCCGGGCGTCGCCGAGACCCTCGACTGGGTGCGTGCGCTGGACGCCCTCGGCGCCACCACGCTCGACCTGCCGACCGCTGCGGCGAGCCTCGGTGTGGCGGTGAAGTACCGCGAGGACGCCGAGAAGGTCCGCGCCGCGCTCGCCTCGATCCTGGCCGGCTGAGGGACGGCCGAACCAATGCCAGAGCCGAAGTCAGAACCGGTGTCAGAACCGATGCCCGGGCCACCGCTGGACGCATCGACGCTGAGCGGGGTCTCCCGCAATCACCCGGCCGAGGAGATCCTGCTCGCCTTCGCCCGCGCCGTCCGCGCTGCCGGGGTGGCGGTGAGCGCCGACCGGGAGCGGGTGCTGCTGGAAGCCGTTGCCGCAGTGGGTATCGAGGACCGGGTGGCCACCCACGCCGCCGGCCGAGCGACGTTGTGCGGGTCGCCGGCCGACGTGGAGCGGTATGACCAGGTCTTCGCCGCATGGTTCGGCGGGCTCTGGGCGAGCGCCGGAATGCGTTCTCGCACAACCGGTGTCATTCCTGCCCCGAGCCCGCTGCCGACCGGCGAGGGCGTCGCGGGCGGTGAGGACGACGAGCAGGACGAGCTGATCGCGGCGGCGGCGAGTGCCACCGAGGTGCTCCGGAATCGTGACATCGCTGAGCTGGGACCGTCCGAGAAGGCATATCTGGCAAAGCTTTTCGCCACCCTGCGGCCGATCGCACCGAAGCGCCGGACATTGCGTCCCAGGCCCGCATCGGCCGGCCGGCCGGACGCCCGCCGCACCTTGCGCGAGGAGTTGCGCCGAATGGGCGAACCAGGTCCGGTGCGCCGGCAGCGGCGGGGCAGCCGGGCCCGCCGGATCGTGTTTCTGATCGACGTCTCCGGTTCGATGGCCGCCTACGCCGACTCGCTGCTGCGTCTGGCGCACGCCGTCACCGCGGCCGGTCTGCCGGTGGAGACCTTCACCCTCGGCACCCGGCTCACCCAGGTCACCCGCCCGCTGCGGCACCGGGACGGCGATCGGGCCCTGGTCGCGGCCGGCTCGGCGATCCCGGACTGGTCCGGCGGCACCCGGCTGGCCGAGGGGATCAAGGCGTTCCTGGACCTGTGGGGACGGCGCGGCATGGCCCGGGGCGCGGTCGTGGTGCTGTTCAGCGACGGCTGGGAGCGTGACGATCCCGCGGCGCTGGGCGAGCAGATGCGCCGGCTGCACGCCCTCTCCCACCGGGTGGTCTGGGCGAATCCGCATCGCGGCCGGCCCGGCTATCTGCCGGTGCAGCGGGGGATCGTGGCGGCCATGCCGCACATCGACGACTTCGTCGCCGGTCATTCGCTCGCTGCCTTCGCGGAGCTGCTGGAGGTGGTCGCCCGTGCGTGAGGTGCTGCCCGAGTTGCTGGCCTGGTGGCGTTCCGGCGCCACCGTCGGTGTGGCCACCGTGGTCGCCACGTTTCGCTCCGCGCCCCGCCCGCCCGGCGCCTCGATGCTGGTCGGCCCCGGCGGGGAGGCGGTCGGGTCGGTCTCCGGCGGTTGTGTCGAGGGTGCGGTCTACGAGTTGTCGCAGCAGGTGGTCACCGACGGCGCGCCGGTTCTGCGCCGGTACGGGGTCAGCGACGACGACGCCTTCGCGGTGGGGCTCACCTGCGGAGGCGTTCTCGACGTCTTCGTCGAACCGGTCAGCCAGGTGTCCTTCCCCGAGTTCGAGGTCTTCGCCGCCGACGTCGAGGCGGGGCGCCCGGTCGCGCTCGCGACGGTGATCGAGCATCCGGATCCCGCTGTCGTCGGCCGCCGGCTGCTGGTGCGCCCCGAGACCGAGGACGGCGCCCCCCGGCCGCCCCGGCAGACCTCGTCGCCGGTGCTGACCAGTTCTCGCGCCGATGACGCGGTCGTCGACGACGCCCGCGGGCTGCTGGCCGCCGGCCGCAACGAGACGCTGACCTACGGCCCGGACGGCGAGCGCCGCGGCGAGGGGATGCGGGTCTTCGTGGCGGCGTTCGCGCCCCGGCCGCGGATGCTGGTCTTCGGGGCCATCGACTTCGCCGCCGCGGTGGCCCAGCAGGGCACCTTCCTCGGCTATCACGTCACCGTCTGCGACGCCCGGCCGGTGTTCGCCACCCGCAGCCGGTTCCGCGCCGCCGACGAGGTCGTCGTCCAGTGGCCGCACCGATATCTCGAGGCCGAGGCCGCCGCCGGACGCATCGACGCCCGCACGGTGATCACCGTGCTGACCCACGACCCCAGGTTCGACGTGCCGCTGTTGACCGTCGCCCTGCGGTTGCCCGCCCTGGGCTACATCGGGGCGATGGGTTCGCGGCGCACCCACGAGGATCGGATGGCCCGGCTGCGCGAGGCCGGGCTGACCGAGGCGGAACTGGGCAGGCTGTCCAGCCCGATCGGCCTGGACCTGGGCGCCCGCACCCCGGAGGAGACCGCGGTGAGCATCGCTGCCGAGGTGATCGCGATGCGCTGGGGCGGTCAGGGCGAGCGGCTGAGCGGCGGCGAGGGCCGGATCCACCACAGTCCGGTAACAACTGGGCCGGTCAGGGGGCGCGCGGAACAAATTGTCACCCCCGACCTTTAGGGTGATTGAGGATTCGTGGCGATCTCGATCGCCGCCTCATCCCGGGAAGGCCCCGGGCACACGACTCGATCCCTGGAGGGGACCGATGCCGAGCAGTAGTAACCCGGTGTTCCAGCGCAACGAGGGATTCGCCAAACAGGGCGGGTACGCGACCTTTGACACCGAGACCCGTCACCTCGAAGACCTGTACCAGGCTCCCTCGGCCACCTCGCTCGACACCGACCGGATGACCTTGGACGACGTCGTCGTCCGTACCGGCATGCTGTTCGCGGCACTGCTGGTCACCGCGGTGCCCACCTTCCTGATGCGGCCGGGCTTCGGCATCGTCATCGGTGCCGGTCTGATCGGCATGGTGCTGGCCTTCGCGATCGGCTTCATGAAGAAGCCCAACCCGCCGCTGATGTTCGGTTACGCCCTGCTCGAGGGTGTCTTCGTCGGCGGTATCAGCAGCTATTACGCGGGGGCGTTCGGCGGCGGCATCATCCCGCAGGCGGTTCTCGGCACGTTGTCGGCGTTCGCCACCATGCTGGTGCTCTACAAGACCGGCGTGATCCGCAACTCGCCCAAGTTCACCAAGATCCTGACCATCGCCGGTGTCGGCTACCTGGTCTTCGGTCTGGTGCACTTCGCCGGTGTGATGTTCGGCGTCTGGGACAGCCTCTACAGCGGTGGCGGTCCGCTCGCCATCCTGCTCGGACTCGCCGGGGTCACCCTGGCCTCGCTGTTCCTGGTGCTCGACTTCGACTTCATCGAGCAGGGCATCCGCAACGGCATCCCCAAGCCCTTCGCCTGGACGGCTGCCTTCGGCCTGATGGTCACCCTGGTCTGGCTGTACCTGGAGATCCTGCGGTTGATCGCCATCCTGAGGGGCGACAACTGACCCGACGGCCCGTCCCTGAACCACAGCGTCGCGCCGTTCGCGCGGGCACCGAGAGGTGACCCGGCGGACGGCGCGATTGCGTTCTGTGACAGGATTCCCCGCATGGCCGATCCCATCGACCAGTCACCCGCTCAACCACCCCGGCAGCCACCCTCGCGGCGGCCGCGGCAGTCGCACGGGCGGGACTCGCATCGGCCGCCGCACCAGCAGTCCGGCTGGTCGGCATGGCATCCGCCGCAGCCGGTTCTCGAGCTCACCGAACTGGTGTTGGACGGCGCCCTGAGCGATCTTCCGGAGCGGGTCCGGGCCAAGCTCCCGGTGCAGCCGGGCCGTGGCCCGGGCGGGGGCGGCCGGCTGATCGAGGACGCCGAGGGCGTGCCGGTCGCGGTGATCAGCCAGGACGGCAGCCTGGCCTCGATGCGTCCCTTCACACACCCGCCGCTGCGCTCGCACCGGCACTCGGCCGACCAGGTGCGGTCGCTGCTGTCGGGTGAACCCACCGAGGCGGTGGTGGTCCGCGGACCGGCCGGCCGGGAGGCCGTCGAGGCGCTCGCCGGATCCTTCGCCGGCCCCGGAACGCGTCGGCTCTGGCTGGTGCTGATCGGCGCGGACCGCGATCTACCGATGCCGGCCGAGGCCCTGTACCGGGCCACCCGGACGCTGGCCGCCGAGTTCGCCGGGCCGAATTCGCCGCTCGTCGTCCCGTTGGTGCTGCCCAGCGGGTACGACGACCTGATCGAGGAGATTGCCCGTGCCTACGGTGCGACGTCCGTTCGGGAACTGCCGGTGAGCCCGGCCCTCGATCTGCACCCGGCCTTCGCCGGGGAGATGCGGGCCCGCCAGGCGGCCCGGGGAGCGGTGGTCTTCTTCACCGGTCTGTCCGGCTCGGGCAAGTCCACGATCGCCAAGGGCCTGCTCGAGCGCATCCTCGACCACGGCGGCCGGACCGTGAGCATGCTGGACGGCGACGAGGTGCGCCGGATGCTCTCCTCCGGCCTCGGGTTCAGCGCCGAGGACCGGGCCACCAACATCGCCCGGATCGGGTTCGTCGCTGCCGAGATCGCCCGGCACGGCGGGCTGGCGATCGCCGCCCCGATCGCCCCGTTCGAGGTCGGCCGGGCCGAGGTGCGCCGCCGGGTCAACCAGGCCGGTGCCGAGTTCCTGCTGATCCACGTGGCCACCACCCTCGAGGAGTGCGAACGGCGCGACCGCAAGGGGCTCTACGCCAAGGCCCGGCGCGGCGAGATCCCCGAGTTCACCGGCATCTCATCGGCTTATGAGGAGCCACAGGATGCCGATCTGGTACTCGACACCGTCGGGCACAGCGTGGCCGAGGGCGTCGAAGCGGTCTGGCGGTTGATGATCGAGCGGGGCCTGCTGCCCGAATCGGACTGACCCGATCGGCACAGCGGAGACCGAGCTGATCGGAGCGGGATCGTGGATCTGGCGGTGATCCTGGCCGGCTTCGGTGTCGGCATCGTCGTCGGGCTGACCGGCATGGGCGGCGGCGCTCTGATGACCCCGGTGCTGGTGCTGTTCTTCAACATCAGCCCGCTGGCCGCGGTCTCCAGCGATCTCGTCGCCGCGGCTGTCATGAAGCCGGTCGGCTCCTGGGTGCATTTCCGCCGCGGCACGATCCACTGGTCGCTGGTGCGCTGGCTGATGATCGGTTCGGTGCCCAGCGCGTTCGCCGGAGTGCTGTTGCTGCGGGCGCTCGGCGGCGGCTCGCAGGACGTTCAGCGCGTGGTCACCCTGGCCCTGGGCGTCGCGCTGCTGGTCGCCGCCGGATCGATCGTGTTCAAGGCCTATCTGGCGGTGCGGCAGCGTCGTGCCGCCGCCGAGGCGAAGGCCCGCGGCGAGATCGTCGAGGACCGCAGCGACGCGCCGATCGTCGTCCGGCCGCTGCCCACCCTGCTGGTCGGTGCCGCCGGCGGGTTGATCGTCGGGCTCACCTCGGTGGGCAGTGGCTCGCTGATCATCATCGCGCTGCTCGCGCTGTACCCGACGCTGACCGCGAACCGACTGGTCGGCACCGACCTGATCCAGGCGGTGCCGCTGGTGGCCAGTGCCGCCCTGGGCCATCTGATCTTCGGCGACTTCCAGCTGGGGCTGACCACCTCGCTGCTGATCGGCTCGATCCCCGGCGTCTACCTCGGCGCCCAGCTCTCCTCCCGGGCGCCGGGCGGCCTGATCCGCAGGGCGCTGGTCGTCGTCCTGACCGCCTCGGGGCTGAAGCTGCTCGGCGTCCCCACCGATGTTCTGGGCTACCTGCTGATCACGATCGTGGTGCTCGGCCCGATCGGCTGGGCGGTGCTGCGGCGCCGATTCGCCCCCCGGCCCGTGCAGCGACCCGACCGGCCTCGGTCGCTTGCCTGACATCGGCCTCGCCATGGTGAAGCATCTGCGTACATGGCTGAGATCGCGGCGCCGATGGCGTTGAACAAGCTCAAGGACGCCATCGCCTCGGGCGGGGTCGACACGGTTCTGGTGGCCTTCACCGACATGCAGGGCCGGCTGCAGGGCAAACGCGTGCACGGACGCTTCTTCGTCGAGGAGGTGCTGCGGCACGGCACCGAGGCGTGCAACTACCTGCTGGCCGTGGACGTCGACATGAACACCGTCGAGGGCTACGACATGGCCGGCTGGGAGCGGGGCTACGGCGACTTCGTGCTGCGCCCCGACCTGGCCACGCTGCGACCGGTGACCTGGTACGAGGGCACGGCGATGGTGCAGTGCGACCTGCTCTGGCCGGACGGGCGCCCGGTGCGGCCCTCGCCCCGGCAGATCCTGCTCGACCAGGTCGACCGGGCCGCCGACCACGGGTTCATGGCACTGGCCGGCACGGCGCTCGAGTTCATGGTCTTCGACGACACCTACGAGCAGGCCTGGGACGCCGGCTACACCGGCCTCACCCCGGCCAACCGCTACAACGTCGACTACTCGATGGTCGGTTCGGCGCGGGTCGAACCGCTGCTGCGCGACATCCGCAACCACATGGATCGGGCCGGTCTCACGGTCGAGTCGGCGAAGGGCGAGGCCAACCTCGGCCAGCACGAGATCGCGTTCAAGTACACCGACGCGGTGACCACCGCCGACCAGCACGTCGTCTACAAGACCGCCGCCAAGGAGATCGCCGCCCAGCACGGCAAGTCGCTGACCTTCATGGCGAAGTTCAACGAGCGTGAGGGAAATTCCTGCCACATCCATCTGAGTCTTCGGGGCATGGACGGCGACCCGCTGTTCGCCGAGCGCGGTGACCACGGCGCCGGCGAGGGACGCAGCGAACTGTTCGCCTCGTTCACCGCCGGGGTGCTCGCCACGATGCGCGAGTTCACCCTGCTCTACGCCCCGAACGTCAACTCCTACAAGCGATTCACGGTCGGCTCGTTCGCGCCGACGGCGATCGCCTGGGGCAACGACAACCGCACCTGTGCGGTGCGGGTGGTGGGAACCGGCGCCTCGCTGCGGCTGGAGAACCGGGTGCCCGGCGGCGACGTCAACCCCTACCTGGCGCTGGCCGGGATTCTCGCCGGTGGCATGTGGGGCATCGAGACCGGGCTCTCGCTGGAGCCGCCGATCGTCGGCAACGCCTACTCGACCGCCCGGCCGCAGGTGCCGCACACCCTGCAGGAGGCTCGGGACGCCTTCGCCAACTCGGTGCTGGCCCGCAACGCCTTCGGCGACGACGTGGTCGACCATTACGTGAACGCGGCGGACGTCGAACTGTCCGCCTTCGAGGCCGCGGTCACCGACTGGGAACGCCGCCGGTGCTTCGAGCGGATGTGAGGGAGAGCTGTGAGTGAGTATCCGTCCGAGCCCGCGGTGAGCGCCCCGGTGGTCGGCATCACCTGTTACGGCACCCGCGCCGCGTGGGGTGTCTGGGTCATGGACGCCGTGCTGCTGCCGCGCACCTACGTCGACGGCGTCGCCGCGGCCGGAGGCGTCCCGGTGCTGCTGCCGCCGCTGCCGGGCCTGGTCGAGGTGGTCAGTGACCGGCTGGACGCGCTGGTCCTGGCCGGTGGCCCGGACGTCGATCCGGCCCGCTACGGCCGCACCCGGGAGAGCTCGACCCAGGAACCGGTCACCGACCGGGACAGCCTCGAGGTCGCGGTGCTCGAGCGGATGCTGGCCCGCCGGGCCCCGGTGCTGGGCATCTGCCGTGGCATGCAGCTGCTCAACGTCGTCCGGGGCGGGACCCTGCACCAGCACCTGCCCGACGTGCCCGGTATCCCGCACGACCACGACGGCGCCCCGGGGCCAGGACGCTTCGGCAGCCACCCGGTACGGATCGCGCCCGGGTCGCGGCTGGCCGCGGCGCTCGCCGGTCAGGACGGTCAGGACGGTCAGGACGGGCTGGACGGTCAGGACGGTCAGGACGGGCTGGACGGTCAGGACGGGCTGGACGATCAGGACGGGGCGAGCGGGGCCGACTACCGGGTGCCCGCCTACCACCACCAAGGGGTGGCCACCGTGGGCCGGGGCCTGATCGAGACCGCCTGGGCCGCCGACGGTCTGGTGGAGGCGGTGGAGGACCCGAGCCTGCCGTTCTGCATCGGGGTGCAGTGGCATCCCGAGGCGGGGACCGACATGTCACTGTTCCGGGCGCTGGTGCAGGCCGCACGCGCGGAGCGGCTGCCGGGCTGAGGGCAGGCCGGCACCGAACGGTCGATCCGATTGGTCGATCCGAACGGCCGGCCCGGCCTGTCTGCGCCGCCGGCCGGAGACTCCGCTGCGGAATCGGCAGAACATGCCCGATCACACAGCGCATTTGCAGGACTCACGCCCTGCCACCTCGCGCTGATCTGTGAAAACCTCGACAGGATGAACGCAACAGACAGCGACCCCCGCCCGCCCGTGGCGTCCACGGCACAGGGGGAGCTCGAAGGGATCTGGCGCGGTCGTTCCGCGGCGTTCCTGGGTGTGCCGTTCGCCGAGGCCCCGGTCGGCCCGTTGCGGTTCGCCGCGCCGGTGTCCGCGCGGGGGTGGTCCGGTCGTCGTCCGGCGATCACTCACGGGCCGACGCCGCAGCGACGTGAGTCCCGCGAGATCACCTTGATCCCGGAACCGTCGATCCCCGGCGAGGCGACGCTCAACGTCGACGTCTTCACCCCCGACCCGAGTCCCGCGGCCGGTCTGCCGGTGCTGGTGTGGGTGCACGGCGGCGGCTTCCGGGCCGGTTCACCGGCCAGCCCCTGGTACGACGGGGCGGCCTTCAACCGCGACGGGGTCGTCGTGGTCAACCTCAGCTACCGGCTCGGTTTCGACGGGTTCGGCTGGATCGACGACGCCCCGATGAACCGGGGCCTGCTCGACATGATCGAGGGCCTGCGCTGGGTGCGGCGGAACATCGCGGCCTTCGGCGGCGACCCCGACCGGGTCACCGTCGCCGGGCAGTCGGCCGGCGGGGGAGCGGTCGCCTCGCTGCTGGTCTCGCCGCACACCAAGGGCCTGATCCACGGTGCGATCCTGCACTCGGCGGTGCTGCCGATGATCGATCCGGACG
>DAIOVT010000106.1:0-10325 GCA_036758885.1 Kineosporiaceae bacterium | reverse complement strand
CACGAGGTGGCCAAGAAGTACGACATCAACATCGCGCTGCACACCGACCACTGCCCGAAGGACAAGCTCGAGGGTTTTGTCCGGCCGCTGCTGGCGATCAGCACTGAACGGGTCAAGCGCGGTGAGAACCCGCTCTTCCAGTCGCACATGTGGGACGGCTCGGCCGTGCCGCTGGCCGAGAACCTGGTGATCGGCCAGGAACTGTTGGCGCTGACCAAGGCCGCCAACGTGATTCTCGAGGTGGAGATCGGTGTCGTCGGTGGTGAGGAGGACGGTGTCGCCAACGAGATCAACGACCAGCTCTACACCACGGTCGCCGACGGCATGGCGACCGCCGAGGCGCTCGGCCTCGGCGAGAACGGTCGCTACATGACCGCCCTGACCTTCGGCAACGTGCACGGTGTCTATAAGCCCGGCAACGTGAAGCTCCGCCCCGAGATCCTCAAGGAGATCCAGGACGCGGTCGGCGCCAAGTACGGCAAGGACAAGCCTTTCGACCTGGTCTTCCACGGTGGGTCCGGCTCGCTGCCCGAGGAGATCTCGGCCGCGGTCGACTACGGCGTGATCAAGATGAACGTCGACACCGACACCCAGTACGCGTTCACCCGGCCGGTGGTGGGCCACATGTTCACCAACTACGACGGTGTGCTGAAGATCGACGGAGAGGTCGGCAACAAGAAGGCCTACGACCCGCGAGCCTGGGGCAAGCTGGCCGAGGCGGGGCTGTCGGCCAGGGTCGTCGAGGCCTGCACGAACCTGCGCTCGGCGGGCACGCGGATCGGCTGAGATCCGGCTCAGCGAGCTGAATCCACCGCTGTCAGGCCCGGACGACGCGACTCGTCGTCCGGGCCTGAAGCCGTTGCGTCCGCAGGTGTGAGCAATGAGCCACGGGCATCGCTGGTGCGCCCGTTCGCGGAGTGGAAATGTCGGTACATGGACGCAGAGGAACGGGACCTGTCAGCCACCCGTCAGGTGCTGACCGAGGACGAGTGTTGGCAACTGCTGGCGTCGGCGAGCCTTGGCCGGCTGGCGATGTCGGTGAGCGGGGAGGTGGAGATCTTCCCGGTGAATCACATGGTCAAGGACCGCGCGGTCTACTTCCGCAGTGCCGAGGGCACCAAGCTGATCGAAGTGATCATCGCGGGCGATGTCGCGTACGAGTCCGACGGCATCGAGCCCGACCGCAGCAGCGCCTGGAGCGTCGTGGTGAAGGGTCCGGCCGAGGTGCTGGACCGGTTCGACGACGTCTACCAGGCGCAGGATCTGGGGATCAGGTCGTGGACCGACTCGGCCAAGGAACGGTTCGTCCGGATCCGGCCGACGTCGATCACCGGACGGCGCTACGCCGCGGGTGAGGACGCCCCGTCCGGTTGAGTGCGGGGTGAGCCTCGTCGGCGGTGCGCATCGACGTACACTCCCGCCGTGAGCGACAACCTTCTGCAGCCGTTCCTGCCCGGGCAGGGCACCGAACTGCCCGACGACTTCGACGTGCGCGACCAGTTGGACGCCGGTGCCTCACCGACCGAGGTGGCCGCGGCCAATCCCGCGCGCAGCCTGCCTTGGGCGGTGCTCGCCGAGCGGGCGCTGGCCGCCGGCGAACCGGTGCAGGCCTACGCCTATGCCCGGGTCGGCTACCACCGTGGCCTCGACGCGCTGCGCGCCGCCGGCTGGCGCGGTACCGGGCCTGTGCTCTGGGAGCATCAGCCGAACCAGGGGTTCCTGCGGGCCCTGGCGGCGCTCGGCCGGGCGGCCGGCGCGATCGGCGAGACCACCGAGGAGCAGCGCTGCGCCGACTTCCTCGCCGACTGCGACCGCCGTGCCGCGCAGGCGATAACCGACGAACTCGCCGATTCCTGATCGCTGCCGCACGGAGTCTCCGTGCCTGACGGTCTGTGCTGAAACGCCGATCGCCGCGGTCCCGAGAACGGGGCCGCGGCGATCTGTTCTGGTCAGGGTGTGTCGGTCGGCTAGGAGAACGTCGCCGATCGAATGATCATTTTCTGGGTGGGGAAGTTCTCCTTCCAAGCCGGCCCCTGGAATTTCTCCGCCAGGCCCTTGTTGGGCTTGAAGACGTCCCCGTTGATGACGAGCAGCCATGGGCCGCTCAGAGCCGTGTTGCAGGCCTCCTTCCAGCCTGCGTATCCGTTGCCCTTGATGGCTTCGGGACTGAACGCCTTCTTTCCACATGTGGATGTCGCATGGGGCGCCTGGTCTCCGATGCGGTAGCTCACCTTTCGTTGCTGTACCGACACCGAGAACTTCTTGAATTCCTTGGTGTTAAAGGCTGGAGCCGACTTGGAATCGCTGAGGGTCTTCTTCTCTTTGCAGGTCAGGTGAGTAACGGTTTCCGGGCGTGATTTGGTGCCGTAGAATTCCGCCAGGTCGAATTCGCCCAGCAGCGTCTTCTTCGGTGTGTTGGGATGGCCGCAGTAACCTTGCTGATTACGCATCCAGATGGCCTGTCTGGTACCGGGACTCGCTTTGCCGCCGCCCTCGAGTTTCGCATTCACGGTGTAAGTGAAGTTGTGCGCAAGAACGGTCTTGTCCAGTTCGATCCGCCCGGTTGAGTACCAGGTGTCTTTCCATCGGTCGCACGGTTTGGGATGGGCGGGGGCGTTGGGGGTGCCGATCGCACCACAATGACGCATGGTGCTGATCACAACATCCCCGTTGACCGTCGTCACGTTGGACGGAAGGACCCACGCTGCAGACTTGTCGTTCATCGGTCCGTTGCCGGTCTTCACCAGCCATGGGTTACCGGACAGAGAGATTGTCGGATCGGACGAAAGTGAATCCGCCGCCGCGCCGCTGGTCATGCTTGCCGACCCGGCGAGAGTGAGTGCTCCGACAGCGATCAGTGCCGCCGTGCGGCGGAGTCGAGACCGTCGGTCGGTGACTCCTCTGTGATTGGAGTCCCTCGGCAGAATTTCCTTCGTCGTATTCGGTTCGCTCATGGAAACGGTGATGCTCCTTACGATTCTGGGTGTCAGTGGAATGTCATGTCCCTGGGTTTACGACGTCGGCCCGAGATTCCAGCCGAGCACTCCGTCGCCGCGGGGAGGGTCGGCCGAGACCGATCCCGTTGCCTGCGTACTGCCCACGGCCACTACGGCCAGAAGCGTGAGCGCGACCATGGTCAGCGCCTTGGCGAATGCTTTACGTTTTGACCACATGGTCTCCCCCTGGGCTCGGTGCCCAGGGATTCCCCGGGCCTGTGCTTTCGCTCTGTTCCTTCGTTCTGCCGAATCCTGATCGAGGTGGACGACGGAGGCCAGCGAGCCATGTGGCACAGTGGCGCCACGGCCGCTTTGGGCCATTGGTGAAGGTTGTCGGTGAGCGACTCCTGGTGTGTGGGTGGGGGATCAGTTGTTCGAAGCGCTGGGGGTCGATGCGGTGACCGAGGCGGTGTACCGCACGGTGCTGGAACACCCCGAGCCGACCGATGAGCTCCTCGAGATGGCCGTGGGCTGCTCTCCCGAACGAGCGGCGGAGGCGCTGCGTGAGCTCGAGAAGCTCGGTCTGGTGCAGATTCCGGCCGGGGGCGGCGGACCGACCGCGGTGTCTCCGGAGCGAGCGGTGGAGCTACTGGTCGGGCGGGCCGAGGCCGATCTGGAGGAGAGCCGAAAGCGTCTGGAGGCTGCCAGAGCCTCCATACCCGAGCTGGTGGACTCCTTCGTGGACTCTCGGCGCCGCTATCTCGATCAGGGTGTGGAGCTGCTCGAGGACGTCACGTTGGTTCGCTCTCGGCTCTACCAGGTCTCCATCGAGGCGGAGCGGTCGGTCTGGGCACTGCAGCCCGATCTGGGTCTCAGCCCGGAGGCCATGACGGCCGCCCGGCCGCTCGATCGCGCGCTGCGCGAGCGAGGGGTCGACTGCCGTCTGGTGGTGACCGCGGCGTCGCTGCCGACACCGGGGTGGCTGGACTACCTCAACGAGCTGCAGCAGATCGGTCAGCAGGTTCGGGTGGCCGGCACGCTCACCCAGCGCTGCATCCTGGTCGACGGGACGACGGCCGTGATCCCCAGTAGCGCGGTCGGCTCTCCCGGTGCCTACGTGCTGCACGGAGAGGCACTGGTGGCGCCGGTCCGCGCCCTGATCGAGGAAACCTGGCTGCGCGCCGAGTTGCTACCGGCCTCGGATGCCGAGCTCGGCCCGGAGCCGGCCGACCGTGTCCAGGAGGTGGCCACACTGCTGGCCGCGGGTCTGAAGGACGAGGCCGTGGCCCGCCGGCTCGGCGTCTCGATACGCACCATGCGCCGGCTGGTCGCCACGACATTGACCGCACTGCAGGCGGACAGCCGGTTCCAGGCCGGTGTGCACGCCGAGCGCCAGGGCTGGCTGACCCGCGAACCGGCGACCCCGCGAACGGTGGCCCGAAGCGGCTGACCCGAATCTGCCAGGGCACCTTTGGGACGCCCGAAATCCTTTCTTGCACAAGCAAACCTGGAAAGTCTGAGGCGCGGCCCCGGATCCGGAGCCGCACACCCGTCTTCCTCAGGAGAACACCATGCTGAAAAGGATCGCCCTGGCAGCAGCCATGGGCGCGTTGCTGGGCTCGGCGGTCGCCGTCACCCCGGCCCAGGCCGCGACGGGCCAGAACGGGGTCTGTGAACCGGGAGAGTTCTGCCTCTACTTCAATTCCGGTCAGAAGGGCTCCGTCGCTGACCTGGCTCGCGGCTTCAAGACCTACGGAACCGGCGCTGATTGCGTGAAGTTCGTCTCGGCCGGCGCTGGGCAGGGGAAGTGCGTGAAGAACGAGGCGGCCTCGGCCTGGAACCGTGAGTCGTCGGCGGTGACCGTGTTTCGCAAGAGCGGGTGGGCCGGCGCGATCCAAGGCGTCGCGGCCGGAGCCCGGGTCAACCTGAACAGCAGCCTGAAGAATGAGAATGCCGGTCACGTCATCGACTCGGCGTCCGCGAATCTGCCCGGCGGGCTCTACGCCGGCGGCGGTGGGCGAATCTCGTCCTACTTCGACGGCTACCTGGTCACCAGCGGCCGCCACGAGGGCATCGACATGGTCAAGGGGATCGGCTCGCCGGTGCATTCGCTGTTGAACGGAACGGTCACCAACGTGGTCTCCGGCGCGTTGGGCAGCAGCGGGCTGTCCACGATCGCCATCTACAACGCGGCTCAGAACAAGACCATCGTGTATCTGCATGCCGCGCCGAGTTCTGCCGTGCGGGTGGGGAGCACGGTGTCTCGGGGGCAGGTCATCGCGAACGAGAGTTGGCGCGGTATCTCCTCGTCGCAGAGCGCGCACACGCACGTCGAGATGCGCGAGGGCCGTCAGACGCATGCGGCCAAGAGTGTTGGCGACGAGACCTTGTCCAACCCGAACCCCACCCAGTTCTGGCTGGATCGCGGCTACAACCCGTGCTGTGACTGACAGGTGCCCTGGTGGGATCGGCTGAACCGCCGTGCCATCCGGGTTCGGCCGGCCGCACCCGCGGATCTGCGGTGCGGCCGGCGCGTGACGGCCGAGAGGGGCGACGTAGACTCCCGCCGTGGGCAGCAGTCCGTTGCAGCCGTGTTCCGGGCAGGGTGTCGAAGCGCCGGACGGCCCCGATGCGCGTGACCGGGCCGAGACCGTCTCCCGGCTTCGGGCCGCCGGCTGTGTGTTCGCAGAGCAGGAGGCCGACCTGCTGCATGCGGCGGCGGCGTCCGGGGAGGGGCTCGAAGCCCTGATCGGCCGGCGGGTGGCCGGTGAGCCGCTGGAGCTGGTGCTCGGCTGGGCCGAGTTCGGGGGACGGCGAATCCTCACCGCGCCAAGGGTTTTTGTGCCACGCCGACGCACCGAGCTGCTTCTGGACCATTCTCTGCAACGACTGCCCCAGGGTGGTGCGCTGCTCGACCTGTGCTGCGGCACCGGCGCTCTCGGTGCGGTGGTGGCCGCCCGGAGCCCCGACGCCCGGGTGCACTGCGCCGACCTCGACCCTGCGGCAACCCGTTGCGCGGCAAGCAATCTCGCCGCGGTGGGGGCGGCGGTGACCGGGCGGGTGCACACCGGGGACCTGTTCGTGGCGCTGCCGCAGGGGCTGAGGTTCGACGTGATCGCTGCGAACACCCCGTACGTGCCCAGCGACATGATCGCCATGTTGCCCCCGGAGGCCCGCGATCACGAGCCGCGCCCTGCCTTGGACGGCGGCACCGACGGGCTCGACATCGCCCGGCGGGTGATCGACGGTGCCCGTGCGGTGCTGCGTCCCGGTGGGTGGGTGCTGATCGAATGCACTCCGCAGCAGGCCGAGACGCTGACCGTGCATGCCAAGGCGCGCGGCTTCGGCGAGGTCGTCGCCCGTGGGGCCGATGTCTCGCCGTCCGGCTCGACCGAGCTGTCCGACGACGAGTCTCCCTATGCCGGAACGGTGACCTTCGAGGCCCGGCGCTGATCGAGCGCACTGCTCGAAAGAGGTTGATCATCAAGGGCTTTCGCGCGACCTGGTCCTGGGCGAGGGTTTGAGGATTCCGTCCAGCAGCCAGCCGAGCGCGTCGAGAAAGGCCGATCGGGCGGCGGCGGGGTCGGTGGCGTGCGCGTCGTAGGCGGCCCAGCCGATGGCGGCGACGATCAGCGCGTGGCGTGCTCGTGGCACGGCGGTCTCGTCGAGCCCGGCGGCGGTGAGCAAGACGTCCATCTTCGTTCCGAGAGCGACGGCGTTCGGTCCGCGGGCTCCTTGCCGTCCCAGATACAGCGGCACCAGCGCGTGTCGCCTCGACAGCGCGTCGTAGCTGTTGGTCATGATCTGGGTCAGGCCGCGCCGCGGGCCGCGGGCCACCGATGCGGCGGCGACCTCACCGAGCGCGTCGTCGAGCAACCGGTCGATCAGGTCGTCGCGGTTGCGCACGTGGCTGTACAGCGCGTTGGGCGCGACGCCCAGTTCGCGGGCCACTGCACGCATCGACAGGGCACCCGGTCCGCCCTCGGTCAGCATGTTCCGGGCCACCTCGACTATCTGACCGTCGTCGAGTCCGGCGCGTTGTCCCCGGGTCCGAGTAGCCATCCAGTAATTGTACGCCGTCCATTTGAGTTGTACGCTGTCCATTAGACCGGCGACCCGAACCGTCCATCAGCAAGGAGTTCAGGCATGGCCACGATTGCTGTCTTCCACCCGTCCTTCGGGGTCAACCCCGGCGTCGAGGACGCCGCCGCGAGGCTGCGCGGGGCCGGTCACGAGGTGGTTGTGGTCGACCAGTACGACGGACGGGTGTTCGGCGACTACGAGCGAGCGGGCGACTACGTCGGCCAGGTCGGTTTCCCGGCCCTCATGCGACGCGCGATCGAGGGTGTGGCCGGTCTCGACGACGGTTTTGTCGCGTTGGGCTTCTCCAACGGGGGCGGCATGGCCACCTACGTGGCCCAGCATCGCCGCGTGGCCGGAGTCGTCGTCATCGCCGGAGCGACTCCGCTCGACGTCATCGGGGCGTCCGAATGGCCGGCGGGTGTGCCCGCCCAGTTGCACGCCACGGTCGGTGACCCGCGCTCCTTCGAGGGGGCGGTGATGTCGGTGCTGCGATCGATCTGCGACGCCGGAGCGGACGGCGAGTACGTGCAGTACCCGGGCAGCGGGCACCTGTTCACCGATCCGTCGCTCCCGGACGAGTACGACCCTGCGGCCGCCGCACGACTCTGGCGGCGAGTGCTCGCGTTCCTGGCCGCGATCGAGGTGGCCCGCTCGGCCGCCGACGTGCAGCGCGCAATGCAAACAGGCCGCTCAGCGGGCTGATCCGGGCCCGGGTGCGCACGGTAGGCTCAACAGGTTGTTCAGCAGCCTGAGGGGAAGAGCGCATGCCCGCGATCGTCATCGTCGGTGCCCAATGGGGCGATGAGGGCAAGGGCAAGGCCACCGACGCCCTGGGTCACGCGGTGGACTACGTGGTGAAGTTCAACGGCGGCAACAACGCCGGGCACACCGTGGTGATCGGTTCGGAGAAGTACGCGCTGCATCTGCTGCCCTCGGGCATCCTCACCCCCGGCGTGGTGCCGGTGATCGGCAACGGTGTGGTGATCGACCTGGCGGTGCTGTTCAGCGAGATCGACGCGCTCACCGCTCGGGGGGTGGACTGTTCGGCGCTGCGGGTCAGCGCCAACGCGCACATCATCCCCTCCTACAACACCACCCTCGACAAGGTCACCGAGCGGTTCCTGGGCAAGCGCCGGATCGGCACCACCGGTCGCGGCATCGGTCCGACGTACGCCGACAAGATGAACCGGATCGGTATTCGCGTTCAAGACCTGTTCGACGCAAACATCTTGCGGCAGAAGGTGGAAGGCGCCCTCTTCCAGAAGAACGAGCTGCTGGTGAAGGTCTACAACCGGCGTGCGATCGACGCCGGTGAGATCGTCGAGGAGTTGCTGGCGCACGCCGAGCGGTTGCGTCCGATGGTGGCCGACACCGCACGCGAGCTGGTGGCCGCGCTGGACGACGACAAGACCGTGCTGTTCGAGGCCGGCCAGGCCACCCAGCTCGACGTCGACCACGGCAACTACCCGTTCGTCACGTCGTCCAACGCCACCTCGGGCGGTGCCTGCACCGGCACCGGGGTGCCGCCGACCCGCATCGACCGGGTCGTCGCGGTGGCCAAGGCCTATGCCACCCGGGTGGGCGAGGGACCGTTCCCGACCGAGCTGCACGACGCGGACGGCGCCCGGTTGCGCGAGATCGGCGGCGAGTTCGGAACCACCACCGGCCGCCCCCGCCGGTGCGGCTGGTACGACGCCCCGTTGATCCGATATGCCCACCGCATCAACGGATTGACCGATCTGGTGCTGACCAAGCTCGACGTGCTGACCGGCTGGGAGCGGCTGCCGGTCTGCGTCGCCTACGACGTCGACGGCACCCGTCAGGACGAAGTTCCGCTGACCCAGAGCGAGTTCCACCACGCCAAGCCGGTCTACGAGTTCCTGGACGGCTGGCAGGAGGACATCTCCAAGGCCCGCGACTTCGCCGATCTGCCCCCGGCCGCGCAGCGGTACGTGCTCGCCCTGGAGGAGATGGCCGGGGTACGGATCAGCGCCGTCGGCGTCGGGCCCTCGCGTGATGCCACCGTGGTGCGGCACGACATCCTCGGCTGAGGCACGACGTCCGGGGGCCGGGCCCGCCCGGTAGCATTGATTCCCTGCCGGTCAGCGTCGCCAGGCATTCCGCCGCGACCTTCGGGAGTCCCGAATGAGCATTGAGAACGCACCGTCCGCAGCCCCCGTCCAGGACGCTCCGGTCGCCTCGGCGGCTCCCGGGGGCACCACCGGCCTGCGTGCCGACATCCATCGGCTCGGCGAACTGCTCGGCGCCACCCTGGTGCGCCAGGAGGGGCAGGAACTGCTCGACCTGGTCGAACGGGTGCGCCGGTCGGCCCGCTCCGACCCGGACGGCACCGCGCAGCTGCTGGCCGAGGTCGACCTGACCCAGGCCACCCTGCTGGCCAGGGCCTTCGCCACCTACTTCCACCTGGCCAACGTCGCTGAACAGGTACATCGGTCACGCCAGATCGAGGCCCGCAACGACACCGAGGGCGACTGGATCGCCCGCACCGTGGCCGACATCGCCGACGCCCTCGACTCGGGCCGGCTCACGGTCGAGGCGGTGCGCGAGGCGGTGCTGGCCCTGGAGGCCCGGCCGGTGTTCACCGCGCACCCCACCGAGGCGGCCCGGCGCTCGGTGCTGCTGAAACTGCGGGGCATCGCCGACGCGCTGTCCGGGGCGTCGTCCGGTTCGTCGCAGACCCCGCCGCTGAGCCGGCCGCGGGTGCAGCGCCGGGTGGCCGAACTGGTCGAGCTGCTCTGGCAGACCGACGAACTGCGCATCCAGCGGCCCGAGGTGCTCGACGAGGCCCGCAACGCGATGTACTACCTCGACGCGATGGTCTCCGACGCCGTGCCCGGGGTGCTGACCGATCTCGCCGAGGCGATGGACTCGATCGGGGTCGAACTCCCGCCCGACTCGCGGCCGTTGAGCTTCGGCTCGTGGATCGGCGGCGACCGCGACGGCAACCCGTTCGTCACCGCGGAGGTGACCCGCGAGGCGGCCACCATGCTGCGTGAGCACGCCGTCCGCGATCTGCACCTGCTGATGGACTCTCTGCTCGAAACCCTTTCCTGCAGTGAGCGTTTCGTCGGTGCCAGTGACGCCCTGCTCGGTTCGCTCAAGGTCGACCTGGACACCCTGACCACGCTTCCGGAGAGGTACCGGCGGCTGAACGCCGAGGAGCCGTACCGGCTCAAGATCACCTGTATCCGCACCAAGCTGACCGCCACCCGGGCCCGGGTCGAGATCGGCGGCCCGCACCTGCCGGGCAACGACTACCTCAGCACCGCCGAACTGCTCGCCGAT
>DAIOVT010000105.1:6226-10329 GCA_036758885.1 Kineosporiaceae bacterium | reverse complement strand
TCGTACGTCGCCTCCGACTCGGTGCGCCGTGAGGTGCTCGCCTTGCGCGAGGCGGGCACCCCGGTGGTGGCCTCGATGGCCTCGGTCGCGGCGTCCGGCGGATACTTCATCTCGATGGGGTGCGACCGCATCGTCGCGAACCCGGGCACCATCACCGGCTCGATCGGGGTGCTCGCCGGAAAGGCGGTGGTCCGTGACGCGCTGGCCCGCTTCGGGGTGCGCCGCGACACCGTGGCCAGTACGCCGCGGGCCGCGATGTTCTCGACCAACGCACCGTTCGACGATCAGCAACAGGCGGCACTGGAGAAGTGGCTGGACGACGTCTACGCCGACTTCACCACGAAGGCCGCCGGTGATCGGGGGATGAGCGTCGAGGCGGTGCACGAGGTGGCCCGGGGCCGGGTCTGGACCGGCGCCGACGCCCACGAGCGTGGCCTGGTCGACGTGCTCGGCGGTCTCGACGTCGCCATCGACGAGGCCTGTGCCCTGGCCGGCCTGAACCGGGACGGCGTCGACGTCCGGACCCTGCCGAGGTCGAACCCGTTCAGCGCGTTGATGCCCGCCGACAACTCCGACAGCGTCGAGGCCTCGGCCGGTGCCCTGCCCGGTGGCGTGTTCTCGGGTGTGCTCTCGCGGGCCGCGCTGTCGGTCGTGCCGGCGCAGGCTGCGCGGTCGGGCGTGCTGTCCGGGGGAGCGCTGCCGGGTGCGCTGTCGCAAGGGGTGCTGGCGGCCCTGATCGACGAGGGCCCGATGCTCTGGCGCAGGTTCGCCACGGCCGGAGTGCTCAGCCTGCCGCCGATCAGCGTCCCCGGCCTGCTCACCCCGTGATCATGCAGAACTGCACGCCCACCCCGGCGTGCGGTTCTGCTTGATCACGCTGGGTGGGCGTGCGGTTCTGCATGATCACGCTCGGGTTGGTGTGCAGTTCTGCATGATCACGGGTCACTCGGCCGGCGCTGGGCAGAATCTGTGGTCACCAGGTACCTTGTTCAGCATGGAACCCGGCACGACCAGCGACGTCCCAGGAGGGGAGCCGCGCAGTTCGGTGACGCAACTGCGCCGCGGCGTACTGGAGTACTGCGTGCTCGCCCTGCTCCGGGAACGGCCCCGATACGGCTTCGACGTGGTGAAGGAACTGTCCGAGCAGGGCGGCCTGCTGACCAGCGAGGGCACGATCTACCCGCTGCTCGCCAGGCTGCGCAAGGACGGCGTGGTCGCCACCAGCTGGCAGCCGTCGAGCAGTGGCCCGCCCCGCCGCTACTACGAGATCACCCCGGACGGCGCAGCGGCGCTGAACCATTTCAGCAGCGACTGGGTGAGGTTCCGCAACGCCGTCGACCGGGTGCTCGGCACGTCCGCCGGGCCGGAACCGGTCAACGGCCCGTCCCCACAACTCGCCAGTCGTACGGAGGTATGAGCATGAGTGTGACCCTTGATCATCCTCTGGTGGCCGACTATCTGCGCCGTCTCGAGTTCGCGTCGGTCTCGCTGCCGGTGCAGCGCCGGTCCGAACTGATCGAGGAGATCCGCGACCACCTTCGCGAGGCGCTCGCCGCCGCCGACGGCGAGACCCAGGTTCGTATGGTGCTGGACCGGCTCGGTACCCCCGAGGAGATCGTCGCCGCGGAGGCGCCGTCCAGGGAACCGGTTGCGGGGGAACAGGTTTCCGCCTTCTCGCCGAGTGGTTCCACCGGTTCGAGCGGACCGGCCGGGGCGCCTGCCTCGGCTCCGGCTCGGCCGCCGTCGCCGTGGGGTCCGCTCGAGATCATGGCCGTCGTCGGTCTGACCGTCGGGTTCGTCGTGGTGCCGGTGATCGGGCCACTGTTCGGTGCCGTGTGCGCCTGCCTGTCGACGGCCTGGACCCGCCGGGAGAAGACGGTTGCGGTGGTCTTCGCCGCGCTGCCGGCGGTCCTCGTGGTCGTGGGGTTCCTGGCGGTGTTCATGGTCAGTACCGGTCCGACCGAGACCACGGGAGCGGGCGGCGCCCCGGGTGTCGAACGTGTGCTGCCCGAATCCGCACCGTCGGCGCCGCTCGCCTCGTCGTCCGCCGTCTCGACCTCCGGAGAGTGACCTGATGGCTGTCGGACACCTGTTGCTCCTCCTGACCGGCGTGATCGTCCTGCTCGGTGCCCCGGCCGCCGGCGTCTATCTGATGATCAAGCTCAACTCGCGCCGTCCGCCCGGCTGAACCTGACGGCGGGCGCCGATTGCCCGGAACGGGTGAACTGCCGGGGCCAGTGGCGACCCGTGCGCCGGAACCGTGCAGATCCGGGCCCGGCGATCCGATCTGTTCCGCAGGAACAGTTTGGAGCGGACTCAGGTGGCAAAGGGCAGCGCCTCGCAACCCCGGACGGCGGGAGCGCTGCGCGCGGAGACGTCGAACCGCCGGATCGTCACTTTGCTCAGTGCTGCCCTGATCCTGGCGGCCGCTCTCGGACTGGCCGGTCTGGGCGCCCAGTTCACCGCACAGACCTCGAACTCGTCCTCGCTCGCAGGTGCCGATCTGGCCGGCTTCACGCCGTCCGGGGCGTCCGCCGTTCGAACCTCCGTGAGCACCTGCCAGGTCAGCTGGACCGCCGCCCCGGGCACCCCGGCCGGGGTGACCTTCGACGTCTTCGACGAGGGCGGCGGCACCTTGGCCACCGGGGTCAGCGGCAGCAGCACCACGGTGACCATCGGCTCGGCAGCGATGACGCCGTCCGTGGGAACCCGCTCGGGGCAATGGGTCTCGCTGGCGCGAACAGCTGCGGCACCCGGTTGCGCCAGCCAGCTCACCGAGCCGACCGGGGTCTTCGCCATGCCGGCCTCCACCGAGGCGACCATCTTCTGGGGGCCGCCGGACAACGACGGGGGCTCCGCGATCACCGGCTACACCACGACCGCGACCCCCGGCCAGCCGGGCTATCCGACGCGGACCTGCAGTGCTGCCGCGTCGCCGACCTACTGCACGGTCACCGGTCTGACCGACGGGGTCCGCTACATGGTGACGGTGACCGCGGCCAATGCGAACGGGCCCGGCCCGGCATCGGATGCCGTGCAGGCGATTCCCTATCCGGCCACCCTCGACAGCAGCAACATCCGGCTCTGGCTGGACGGCGCCGATTCCTCGACGATGTACGCCTCGTCGACCTGTTCGGGGGCCCCGGCCAGCAGCACTGTCGGGTGTTGGCGGGACAAGTCCATGGCCGGCAACAACGCCGTCCAGGCGACGGCGTCCGCCCGGCCCGGAATGACCACCGTGAACGGCCTGACGGCGCCGCTGTTCGACGGCAGCGACGACAGCCTCGGACTCACCCCGAGCTTGTTGCCCAACGGCACCGACCCCTCTCACCTGGGGGTGGTCGCCCGCATGACGGACGGCGCCCCGAACGGGTCGGGTGCCCGCACGGTCGTTGCCTGGGGCGCCGCCGGGGCTGGGGCGTCGCGGACCGTGTACAAGGCGGCGAACGCGAACTCGGCGGTCAGCGACCCCGGAGGCACGCCGGTGGCCCTGGGGGGTTGGCGGGCCGGTGGTGTCGACGTCATCGAATCGTCTTACACCGCAACGAGTTTCAACAACACACTGAACCGGCTGGTCAATATCGGCTCGCCCGCGTCGATCAACACGGGAACCGCGTCGGCCGGTATCGGCCGGGCACTGGGAGGCGGTGAACCGTGGCAGGGACCGATCCCTGAGGTGATCGTCTTCAACCGCAATCTCACCGGCCCGGAACGGCTCTCGCTGCTGGCGTACCTGGCCAAGAAGTGGGGTGGCACCCTGCCGCCGAACGCGCCCAGTGCGGTCACCGCCGTTGCCGGCGACGGACGGGTGACCCTTTCCTGGGGCGTGCCCGACTGGGACGGGGGCAGTCCGATCACCGGGTACACGGTGACCAACTCGATGGGCGGTGAGTGCACCACCGATGCCGCGACCTTCTCCTGCACCATCACCGGACTGACCAACGGCACGAACTACCTCTTCTCGGTCAAGGCGGGCAATGCGGTCGGTGCTGGATTGACTGCCTCGGTGTTCGGGCGGCCGTACCCCGCGGCGGTGATGGACTCCGGCAGCAGTCTCGCGGTCTGGCTGGATGCTCTTGATGCCACCACCATCTATCCGAGCT
>DAIOVT010000105.1:0-6216 GCA_036758885.1 Kineosporiaceae bacterium | reverse complement strand
GGAACAAGGGCAACACCGGCGGGAACGCGATCGCCAACAACCCGGCCAGCTACACCTTCAGTCTTTTCGGCGGCAGCACCTACGGCCTGCGATTCGATCGCGCGAAACCCGACACCTATCAGATCACTGGGTCGGGTATCGGGGCGGTGGGCTCGGCCAACCGCACGATCTTCGCCATGGGCACGGGGCGCACCACGGCGGACAACGCCACCAACTCCTGGTCGAACATCGCGGGCTGGCGCGGGTATCACAACGGTCTGGCCTTCAGCGGCTATCCGAACGTCGCCAACGCCTCGGCCGGCGCCTGGAACAGCGCGCTGGTCACCACCCAGGCATCCACACCCGTTTCGGCGAAGTCGATTCTCAGTTCGACGTTCAGCGACTCCGGCGGCACTCTCGATCTCGCGCTGTCGGTCAACGCGAATCCCGTCGTCCACAACGCAGCGCCACCCGCTACGCCGTGGCGCTCCTACGGAGATGACTTCTGGGTGGGTGGATACACCGCCGCGACGAGTACCTACTCCAATCCGCTCGACGGTGATCTGGGAGAGGTGATCGTGATCAATCGCGCCGTGAGCGCGAGTGAGCGGCGGGCTGTCGAGGAGTATCTCGCCACCAAATGGAACGTCTCGATCGCCCCCGGTATCCCGACCGGTCTCAGCGCCACGGCGGGGGCCACGCAGGTGGCGCTCTCCTGGACACCCTCGTCGTTCAACACCGGGCTGCCGGTCACCTACACCGTCACCGCCTCGCCGGGCGGGCAGAGCTGTTCGACCACCGCAACGTCTTGCTACGTAACGGGTCTCACGCCGGGGACCAACTACTCGTTCACGGTCCGCGGTGCGAACTCGGCCGGCACCGGTGCGCCGTCCGCCTCCGCCAGTGCCACCCCGTCGGTCGCCGGGAAGCTGATCTTCGCCGGGGACAACACCGATCAGATCGCGGGCAACAATGCCACGACGGTGCTCTACCCGATCACCCCGAACACCGGTGACTGGAAGGAGGTCGTCGCCCAGTACGGCAATGCCTGCGGGATCAAGAACGACAACACCCTGTGGTGCTGGGGTGCGAACGCCGACGGACAACTGGGCCAGGGCGACACCACGGCTCGGGCCCAGGCGGTCCGGGTGGGCGGCGGCACCTGGGACAGCGTCGCGGTCGCGGGACCGAGCGCGTGTGCCATCACGGGAGTGCAGCTGTGGTGCTGGGGGCAGAACGACTACGGTGAACTCGGTCTCGGTGACACCAACGATCGCTTGTCGCCCACACGCGTCGATGCCGCCAGCTCCTGGCGTTCGGTCGCCGTGGGCTGGTATCACACCTGCGCGATCAAGACCGATGACACCTTGTGGTGTTGGGGTGAGGGGGCCAACGGGAAACTGGGCCAAGGGTCCAGCCCCGCCAATGTCACCTCGCCGTCCAAGGTGAACACGATGAGCTGGTCACAGGTCTTCGCCGGGGCCAACACCACGTGCGCGGTGAACACCGCCGGCAGGCTCTACTGCTGGGGCTACAACAGCGATGGCCAGGTCGGCAACGGTGGCACCGCGATCGTCTACACCCCGGCACTGATCGGCTCGGCGACCTGGAAACTGATCGCGGTCAGCGGCGATTCCACTTGCGGCGTTCAGAGCGGCAGTGGTGACGGTCAGCTCTACTGCTGGGGCAGGAACCTCGAAGGACAACTGGGCCAGGGCAGCACCAGCACCCGAATCACGTCTCCGGTCCGGGTCGGCGCCGCACTCTGGAGCCGTGCCGCGGTCGGCAGATATCACGCCTGCGGCATTCAGACCGCCGGCTCGTTGTGGTGCTGGGGGGCGAATTCCAACGGTCAGTTGGTACTGGGCAACACCACCGCCCGAACCTCACCCACCCAGGTCGGTGGCGCCACGAACTGGGCCAGGGTCGCGGCGTCCTGCAGCGGCACCTGTGCCCTCGACAACGACGGCAATGTGTCCTGCGGTGGCAGCGACAGCCTGGGCAGACCCAGCGGTACGACGTTCAGCTCGGCGACGCACCTGCTGCCGACCCAGACCTGGACGGCGCTCAGCACCGGCGCCCGGCATGCCTGCGCGATCCGCACCGGCGGCACGCTGTGGTGTTGGGGGAACAACGCCAACGGTCAACTGGGACAAGGGAACACGACGAATCTCTCGGTGCCGACGCAGATCGGCTCGTTCACCGACTGGCGCAGTGTCTCGGCCGGCACCGGGCACACCTGCGCCGTCCGCAGCAACAACAGCCTGTACTGCTGGGGGCTGGGGACGTCGGGACAGCTCGGCACCGGCGGTACCGCCAACAATCCCTCGCCCACACAGATTGCCAGCGGGTCGGCCTGGGCGAGTGTTGCGGCCGGGAGCACGCACACGTGTGGCATCCGCACCGACGGGACCATCGCCTGCTGGGGCGCGGGCACCAACGGGCAGCTGGGTCAGGGCAACACCACGCAGTACCTGGTGCCGACCCAGATCGGGGCACTGACCAGTTGGCGTGGGGTCTGGGCGGGTGCCAGCCACACCTGCGCCACCCGTACCGACAACACCGGCTGGTGCTGGGGGCTGGGTACCTCTGGTCAGATCGGTGACGGCGGCGGGGTCACCAGGACGAGTCCGTCCGAGCTCTACGTTCCGGGCTGGAACGCTCTCAGCGTGGGCAACAACTTCACCTGCGGCAGCCGGGTGAACGGAACCGTCGCCTGCTGGGGTGTGAACACCTACGGTCAGCTGGGGGTGGGAAACAACACCACCTGGAGCGCACCGCAGACGATCTCATCGCTCGGCGGCGCCGATATCGGGACCGGTGACGCCCACGCCTGCGCCGTCGCCAGCTCGGACACCACGCCGTGGTGCTGGGGTCGCAACAACAGTGGCCAGCTCGGTCTGGGGGACACCAGCGACCGCATCGACGCCACCCGGTTCAGCACCCAGACCTGGCAGCGGATCTCGGCCGGGGGCAGCTACACCCTCGGGCTGCGCTGATCCGTGCCAGGGGCGCGCGCCGGTGCAGTTCTGCATGATCACCAGGGAGAGCCGGTGCAGTTCCTGCATGATCACGCCGGGCGGTGAATGCGGTGCGGGCGGCTGCGCGTGATTGACTCCCGTGGTGCCCCTGAGCGTCAGCGAGATCCAGGCGATCGCGCCGGACCAGTCCTCGCTCACCGCGGCCGGGCGTCTGCTCGCGGCCAAGCACTGGCGCATCCTGCACTCGGACGAGCAGACCGATTCGATCTGGGGTGAGTGTCAGGGCTCCGGCGCCAATCCCTACCGGGTGGTGGTCGAGGAGGGGGTGCGCGGCTACAAGTGCACCTGCCCCTCCCGGAAGTTCCCGTGCAAGCACGCCCTGGCCCTGATGTGGATCCGCTGCGAGGAGCCCGAGCGGTTCGTGGCGGCCAGCACGCCGCAGTGGGTCACCGAGTGGCTCGGCCGGGCACGGCGGCCGGCACGGTCGACCGATACCCGGCGGGCCGGGGCGCGATCGACCGATCAGGACGGCGCGGCGAGCGCCGGCCGGAACCTCGAGCTGGCCAGGGCCCGCGCGGGCGACCAGCCGGACGCATCGGCGGACGGCGAGCATCTGGCCGACCGGGAACGGGACGCCGAGCGCCGGGCCCGGGTGAGCGCCCGCCGGGCCGCCGACACCAAGGCCTCGGTCACCGCCTCGCTGCTCGAGCTGGACCGGTGGATCCGCGACCAGCTCCGCGGCGGACTTCTCACCCTCGCCGACGAACCGGCCGAGCGCTGCCGGTCGATCGCGGCCCGGCTCGTCGACGGCAAGGCCACGGCCCTGGGATCGCGCATCGACGAACTGCCCGCCAAGGTGCTTGCCCTGCCCCGGCCGGAGCGCCTGCGGGTGATCGCCTTCGAGCTGGGCCAGTGGGTGCTGCTCGCCCGCGCCTGGAGTGCCGACCCGGACGATCCTGACGTCCGCGGCGCAGTTGTCCGTGCCCCCGATCGTGCCGAGGTGCTCGATACACCCCAGGCGGTGCGGGTGCCCGGTCCCTGGCAGGTCGCCGGGGTGCGCAGCAGCACCCGGCGGGACGGGCTGGTCAGCAGGCAGACCTGGTTGCGCAGCCTCGCCGGCTCCCGGCCCGCGCTGCTGCAGGACTTCCTGCCCCCGGCCGTGGCCCGGCAGGGCGCCGCGTTCACCGCCGGTCAGCTGCTGGACGGCGCAATCGTCTACTACCCCAGCCGGTTCCCGGTCCGTGCCGTGCTCGCCGACGCGGCTGACGGGACCGGATCGGCCGCGCCCGACATCCTCCCCGAGAACTCGCTCGAGCCGGTGACGGCCGGCATTCTGGCCCGGCACCGGCGGCATCTGCGCCGGATCCCCTGGGCCGAGACGACCCCGGTGATCCTGCCCGCCGGACGTATCGCGACGGCCGGCAAGGCACCCTGGTGGTGCGACGACGACGGTGCGCTCCCGGTGACCGCGCCGATCGAGCACGCGCTCTGGTCGGCGGTGTCGATCACCGGCGGCCTCGGCCTCTGGGACGGCGCCCGGTTGACCCTGCTGCAGGTGCAGACCGAGTACGGAGCGGGGTACCCGAGTGGCTGACCCGGAGCAGAGTCGGGCCGGCCTGCCCGAACAGGATCGTCCGGACGTCTCCCGGCTGCTGTCGGCGTGGTCGGTGGGAACCTCCAAAGTGCCGCTGGGGGAGCCGATCCCCGATCGGTGGCGATCCGCGGGGCGTCCCGACGAGGTGGCCCTGCTGGCGCTGGCGACGCAGTACGACCGTTTCACCACGCTGCCCGCGCCCCCCGAGTTCGCGCAGGCGGTGCCACTTCCCCCGCCGCCCGTCGCGGTGCTCGGTGAGGAGCTGCGGCCGCTGCTGGTCCGGGTGTTCGGTCGCGGCCGGCCGGCGGCCGGACACGCGGTGGAGATGCTCGACCTGCTCGCCCAGAGGGGTTGGCTGGCACATCCCTTCGACCTGTTCCCGGCTCGCGCCGTGCTCGACGCCCTCGCCGAGACCGTCGGTTCGGGGCGCGGCACCGAACACCTCGCCCGGTGCTACCGGCCCTGGCTGCTCTGGTACGGCATCTCCCCGAAACGCCTCCCGGCCCCACAGTGGATCGACCCTGCTGCAGGGGATCTCGCGCCGTCCGAGGTGGAACCGCAGCTGGCCGAACGGATCCGGTCATGGTTCGCGGTGCGGCGCGGCGGGCTGCTGCGCAGACAACTCGAGGTCGCGTTGCTCGCGCCGTCGTCGCCGGTCGCCGGCCTGCGGCGCCGGGAGGCATTGGCCGGGCTGAGCTGGCCGCAGCTGAGTCACGCCCTGGGGCTCGAGGCCGTCGAGCTGGCGTCGGGGCTGCGTCTGCGTGCGCCGCACGCCGATCCGGACGCCGCCGCGCTGCTGGCCTGCGCCGCGCGCGGAGCCCCGGTACCGGTGCTCTACCAGCTGGTCGAGCGAGAACTCTTCCCGCAGAACGCTGTTGGCCGCGACGCTCAGCGTGACATCGAGGTGCTCGTACCGTTGCTAAACCGGCTGCCGGCCGCCGAACGGTTCACCCTGCGCCGGCGCTTCCTCACCGAACAGCCCGGCCCGGCGGGACCGCCGCGTGCGGGCGGACGGGGTAAGGGGATCGCTAGGCAGTGCTACCGGGTGACGGTCGGACTCGGACCGGGCGTGGACGACGCCCTGACCGCGAACGCGTTGCTGGACGGGCCTTTTGCTGATCGGGTCGAAGCAGCGATCGCCGAGCACACCGTCGGCAAGGATCTGGCGATGTGTCTGCCCGGCTGTCTGAACGCGGTCGCGCCGGTGGTCACCGCACCGGTCGCCGAGCGGATCCGGCAGTTCGTCGTCGATCGTGGGGTGAGCCCGGCGGACCCGGCGCTGGCCTCACTCACCCTGAACGCGGCACTGCCGCCATCCGGGATCATCAATACCGTTGGAAAAGAAGGAATCTCACGATGACGACGCAGCAGCGCCTCACTGCGGAGCAGCAGTTCGCCACCGAGCTGGCCGCCCTTCGCGGCGACGACGGACCCCGCCCGCAGAACTGGGTGCTGACCCCGCGCGCCGTCCTCACCTATCTGATGGGCGGGCAGGCGGGCGACGGCACGGCGATCAGCGCCAAGTACATCGGCCGCCGCCGGCTGATCGAGACCGCGATCGCCACGTTGGCGACCGACCGGGCGCTGTTGCTGCTGGGCGTACCGGGGACGGCGAAGTCGTGGGTGAGCGAGCACCTGGCCGCGGCGATCAGCGGCGACTCG
>DAIOVT010000104.1:0-10338 GCA_036758885.1 Kineosporiaceae bacterium | reverse complement strand
GCCGGGCGTCACCGGGCGGTTCGTCGGAGCGCAACTCGGCCACGTACCGCAGCACCGCGTCACCGACGACGTGCGAGTAGTCGTCGTTGATCTGCTTGAAGTCGTCGATGTCGATCAGGATCAGCGACAGCGGCAGCGGGCTGAACCGCAGCAGGGCGTGCAGGTCTTCGTCGAATGCCCGGCGGTTGCCCACCCCGGTGACCGGGTCGGTGCGGCTCTGGGTGTGCAGCACCTGGTGCTCCATCGCCTGCCGCGAACTCTCGGCGGCCAGGTCCATGCCGGTCCAGGCCAGCCGGATCAGCAGGTCCTGCAACCGCGCCCGGGCGCGGCCCGGATCACCGTTGATCTCCTTCTCGAGCCAGAGCCGCAGCCGGGCCCGGCAGATCTCCAGAATGATGTTCGGGATGGTCAGGATCGACCGCTGCACGTTGTCGTCGAGGCTGCGCGCGGTGGCGTACGAGCCGACCAGGGTGTGTGCGTGCAGGGCGGCGATCACCGCCAGCTGGCGTGCCGGGGGGCACAGCCCGTTCGGCTCGCCGAAGGCGTCGGAACCGAGCAGGCGCAGCGCCTCGTCGGCGTCGTCGTTGAGCACCGAGTGCAGGGCCAGGACGGCATTCGCGCTGCGCCGCAACCTGTTCGGCACGTCCATGCCGAGGGCGTCGACCCGCTCGGCCAACTGCACCCCGGCGGCGAGCAGGCGCTTGTCGGGCTCGGCGGCGCCGCGGGCGAGCGGCTCCATCGCCCGGGCGGCCAGGTCACCCGCCCAGGACGCCCAGTGCGTGGCCCGGTCCAGCGGTGGACGGGCGCTGATGATCTCCTCGAGGCCCTCGCGGATCGGGGTGTACCGCTCGTTCATGCGCAGCATGGCGAAGCAGTTCGCCATGGTGTCCTGCAGCCAGAAGCCGACCTGGGTGCGGCTGAAATCGCCGACGTCGTCCACGGTCACCCGGGCCAGGTCACCCATCGCCGAGGAGGCCTCGCCGTCGTCGAGGCGGGCGCGGGCGCGCATCGCGAAGCTGAGCATCAGCCAGGCGTCGGCGTCCGCACGGCCGTTGTGATGCACGGCGGCGTTCTCGAGCATCGTCGCCGCACGAGTGGCGTCACCGCGCCGATCGGGCAGCCGCCGGATCAGCTCGGCGCGGGCGTAGAGCGCCGGCAGCACCGCGACGTCGGCCTGGGACATGGTGCGCAGTTCGGTCTCGAGCCGATGCAGGGCGCGGCGGGTGTCGCCGAAGCGTCCCTCGTGCAGATGACCCATGATGCGGCGGATCACCGTGGGGTCGCCGGGGAGCTGGTCGAGGGGCTCGCGGGAGTCGGTGGAGGTCGAGGACGTCGATGATCTCGTCATCGATCTCTGCACTCCGTCCAACTCGGCTCCCATCCGGCCCACAGTAGCGCGCACGTGACGCGCGGTTGTGACAAGAAAGTCCTATGACTCGTTCGGGCAGTTGTGCGTGAACACGGCTCGGTTCACACCGTGTCACTCAGCGTCGGTTTTGTCAGGTTCGGGATCTTCTGCCTTGTCCGATCGTGCTGCCCGGGCGGGTGCTGGTGGCCGGCAATGCCCATCGCGTTGACGCAGGGTAGATGTGCAATGAACATTTTGCGATCAATCCGGTCTGTACTGGGCGAATTCGCCCGAGCGGAATGAATCATTCCATCGACGACCGCCTCCGGCCCAGCCGCTCGGGGCGGCCACGACCCGGCGGACGCCGCGGTGCGCCGTCCCTGCGGGGGTGGCGCGGTAGCGTCCCCGGCGAGGTCCCGACAACAGGATGTACAACAGGATGTGTTGAGCGCATGTCGAACGAGAACCACACGCAGGTCACCGAGGACGGCCCCTACCAGAAGGGGCCGGTCACTCTCCGTAGGTCAATGGTTCCGACGACGACCGCGGATGCCCGTCTGCTCGACCAGCGTGGTCCGACGTCCTGGCTGCACCAGGACCCCTGGCGGGTGCTGCGCATCCAGGCCGAGTTCGTCGAGGGGTTCGGCGCGCTGGCCGAACTCGGCCCGGCGATCAGCGTCTTCGGTTCCGCCCGCACCCCGCGGGACCATCCGAACTACGCCCTGGCCGTCGAGGTCGGCCGGCGCCTGGTGGAGAGCGGGTTCGCGGTCATCACCGGCGGCGGTCCGGGGGCCATGGAGGGTGCCAACAAGGGTGCCTGCGAGGCCAAGGGCATCTCGGTCGGCCTGGGCATCGAACTGCCGCACGAGCAGGGCATGAACGAGTGGGTGGACCTCGGCGTGCACTTCCGCTACTTCTTCGCCCGCAAGACCATGTTCGTCAAGTACGCCCGCGGTTTCATCGTGCTGCCCGGCGGGTTCGGCACCTTCGACGAACTGTTCGAGGCGCTCACCCTGGTGCAGACCCAGAAGGTCACCTCGTTCCCGATCGTGCTGCTCGGCTCGCGGTACTGGGGCGGACTGCTCGAATGGATCCGCGAGGTGGTGCTGCCCGAGGGCATGATCTCGGCGAAGGACCTCGATCTGCTCACCGTCACCGACGACGTCGAGGAGGCCATCCGGGTGGTACGCCGCTTCGCCGACCCGGTGTCCTAGCGGTTCTCACACCGCTCTCCCAGGCTCTGCCCAGTTGTCCGGCCCAAGCTGCGCTGCGAACGGTTCTTTCACCGTCGTCGCACGCGGCGGGCCGGCCAACGGAGGTATTCATGAAGCGAGCCACCCTGGTGGCGGCAATGACCGGTTCGGCGCTCACCCTGGCGGTGGGCGGGGTGGCTGTCGCAGCCGGCAGCGGTGCCCTGGCCGACTCGAGTCCCGCACCCTCGGCGAGTGCGTCGGCGAACGGGTCGGGCACCGAGGGCAGGCACGGCCGCGGAGCCGGTCTGGCGGGGGTCGCCGGTAGCGTGTTGCACGGCGAGGTGGTGGTCGCCGGCTCCGACGGGTCCGGCACCCGCACCCTGCTGGTGCAGAACGGTGCCGTGACCGCCATCTCGGGCAGGACGGTCACGGTTCGGAGCACCGACGGGTTCACCATCACCTGGACCGTCACCGACACCACCCGCACCGCCCGTCCCGTGGCGGGTGGCAGTTCCGGCACCGGCGACATCAGTGCTCTCGCCGTCGGCGACGACGTCCGTGCGATCGGCGGGCGCAGCAGCGACGACGCCGGCACCGCGACGGTGCTCCTGGAGAAGGGTGCGGCCGGTACCCGGGCCAAGGAGGACCGGCATGGCAAGCGTGGTGACGGCCGGCAGGGCTCGGACGGCGGGAGCAGTCCGTCGCCGACTCCGTCGTCCAGTGCCTCGCCGAGTGCCGGCAACAGTTCGCTGACCGGCTGATCGCCGTCCTGCTCATCAGAGCGGTCCTTCCCATCAGACTCGCGGCCCACCCCGGCGTGTCCTCCCCCCGACCCGCGCCGGGGCGGGCCGCGCCTGCGACTGTGCGACGATCACCGTCGTGACAGTCGTCTTCCTGCTTCTGGTGCTCGCGGTGCTCGGCGCCGCCGCCGCGGTCGCGACGAACCGCATCGGCGGTGGCCTGGAACAGCCCGCCTCCACGCTGGCTCCGGTCGACCTGCTCGCCGAGGGCCCGATCTCAGCCGGTGACTTCGACGCGGTCAGGTTCACCCCGGCGCTGCGCGGCTACCGGATGGACGAGGTCGACCTGGTGCTGCAGCGGCTCACCGAGGAGATGGCCCAGCAGGAGCAGGAGATCGATCGGCTGCGCGGTGAACTGCGCCGGGTGGACCTGCTGCGGCTCGAGTACGAGTCGACCCGGCCCGAGGGCGACCGCTGAGTCTCGCCGGGCCGACCCGGGAGGAGGCCCGTGGGCAGCTTCAGCAGTGAGCGTCTGATGCGTGCGCCGCTGGAACGGGTCTGGCCGCTGTTGCTGGACTGGTCCTTCGGCGCCGAGGTGCCGTTCACCGAGATCAGGATCGAACCGGCCGCCGGCCTCGGAGCCGGCGCGGAAACCGTTGCCGGGCAACGCTTCGTGGCCCGCACCGGGATCGGTCCGGGGCGGCGGGCCGGATTCGACGACCTGATGACGGTCACCTCCGTGCGGCCGCCGAGCGGTGACCGAGGTGGCCGCGCGGTGGTGCTGAAACACGGCCGGCTGCTGCGCGGTGAGGCGCTGATCGAGGCCCGCCGCCACGGGCCCGCGCACACCCTGGTGATCTGGAGCTACCGCGATCTGCGGCTCGTCCCGCAATGGTTGTCGCCCCCGCTCGCTACCCTGACCGCTCGGGCGACCGATCGGGTCACCGATCGAACGGGAGCGGCCGTGGCGAAGCGAGTGCTCGCGGCCGTGGCCCGGGCGGCGGAGCACGGACGAGCGGGGGACAGGGTTGACACGGAGCGCTGATCGGCAGGCCGATGGCCGACACTGACCTGGTCGTCGGTGAGGACGGGAAACCCCGATGTCCCTGGGGACTGTCCACGCCCGACTACGTCGCCTACCACGACACCGAATGGGGCCGGCCGGTGCACGGCGAGCGTGCCCTGTTCGAGCGGATCACCCTCGAGGCGTTCCAGTCGGGGCTCTCCTGGCTGACCATCCTGCGAAGGCGGGAGAACTTCCGGACGGCGTTCGCCGGCTTCGACGCCGACGTGGTCGCCGGGTTCGGTGAGCGCGAGCGGGCCCGGTTGCTGGCCGACGCGGGCATCGTGCGCAACCGCGCCAAGATCGACGCGGCGATCACCAACGCTGCCGCGGTGGTCGCACTCCGGGACACGGTGCCCGGTGGCCTGGACGCGCTGATCTGGTCCTTCGCCCCGGAGCGGCACCCCGCGCCGCGACGGCTCGCCGACGTGCCGGCCTCGACCGAGGAGTCGAAGGCGCTGGCCAAGGCGCTGAAACGGCACGGCTTCGGCTTCGTCGGCCCGACCACCGCCTATGCGGCGATGCAGGCCTGCGGCCTGGTCGACGACCATCTGCGCGGCTGTGTCGCGGGCGGTGCACGATGACCGGCGGCCCACGGTGATGCACCGATGACCACCGCCCAGCCGGTGCCCCGTCCCGCCGACCCGCTGCGGCTGCGCGGCGAGGGGGCGCTGCGGCGGTGGCGCGCCATGCCCGAGTGGGGCAAGGCGCTGACCGTCTTCGTCGCCGTCCAACTGGTCACGGCTCTGCTGCTGACCGCCGCCGGCCGGCTGTTCGCCACCGACGGACACCAGCGCGAGGTGATGGGGTACCTGAGGTTCGGGGCCCGGTGGGACGCCGCCTGGTACCGGCGGATCGCTCAGAACGGCTACCCGGACCAGTTGCCGATGCTCGCCGACGGACAGGTCGTGCAGAACGAATGGGCGTTCTACCCGGTCTTCCCGATGCTGGCCCGGGGACTGATCACCGTCGGGCTGCCCTGGCCCTGGGCGGGGTGGTTGATCGCGGGCTCGGCCGCGCTGCTCGCCGTGGTGCTGTTGCACCGGCTGGTCGCGGCGCGCCACGGCTCCGGCATCGCGCTGTGGACGGTGGCGCTGCTGGCGGCCTTCCCCTCGGCCGCGGTGTTCCAGGTGCCCTACAGCGAGAGCGTCGGGCTGTGCGGGGCGCTCGCGGTGTTGATCGCCCTGCAACGGCGCCGGCTGCCGGTGCTGCTCGTGCTGCTGCCGGTGGTCGCGCTGGCCCGCCCGATCGGGGTGCCCCTGGCCGTGGTGGTGCTGGCGCACCTGCTGCGTCACCGGGCGGAGTACCGGGCCAGATACCCGGCTCTGTCCGGTCTGCTGCTGCCCGGTGGTGTGCTCGCCGCGGCCGCGGCCGGCGCGGTCGCCTGGCCCGTGATCGTGGCCCGGGCGACCGGGGTCGCCGACGGCTACGCGCGGACCATGAGCGCCTGGCGAGCCGGCCGGCCGGTGCTTCCGCTGCAACCCTGGTGGAGCCTGATGGAGCGGCACGGCGGGGCGCTCGCCGCCCTGGCCGCGCTCGCTGCGCTGATCGCCGTGGCCTGGTGGTGGTACGGCCATCGCCCGGGCGGGGTGGTGCTCGACGCAGACCTGCGTGTCTGGGTGACGGCCTACCTGGGTTACCTGCTGGTGTTCATGGACCCCTCCTACAGCCTGGCCCGCTACCTGCTGCTGGCCTTCCCGCCGGCGATCTGGCTGGTGCTGATGCTGCGCGAGCGACGGTGGCGGCTGGCCGCCGTGCTGGTCTCGCTGCTCGGCCAGGCCGTCTGGATCGCGACGATCTGGGCCAGCAGCAACCGGGTGCCCTGACCCGCTCTGCCGCAGGTGGTACCGGAGCTCTTCGGGGTTGCGTTTCGTGTCTGTGCGCGGACCGGGGATAATGGCAGCAGGACAGGCTTGCTCGGTCGGTTCGGGTCCCGCGCACCAGGTGCTCGCGGGATGCGCATCGTCCGGTGGGTCCGAAACGGAAAGGGGATGCCGCATGGCGGCGATGAAGCCGAGGACTGGCGATGGCCCGCTGGAGGTCACCAAGGAAGGCAGGGGCATCGTGATGCGGGTACCGCTGCAGGGCGGTGGTCGTTTGGTTGTCGAGCTCACCCCCGATGAGGCGGGCGATCTGGGAGAGGCGCTCAAGGCCGTTCTCGGCTGAGCCTGCGACCTCGAACCACGGCAGGCCCTGGATGTGTCAGCGTCCGGGGCCTGCGGTCTGTCCGGATACGTTGCCGCACATGAGCGCTCATCAACCCCTTGGCGGAGCCATGCCCGAACAGCTTCTCGGGCCGGTGGAAGGCCCGGTCTGCGGGCCCGGGGCGCACCTGCTTCTCGATCAGCTCGAGCAGTGGGAGCCATTGGTGATCGTCACCGGGGTCGGTGCCGGTGCCGCAGCGAACGCGGCGGGTACGTCGGCCGCTCGCCATCATGGCGTCGATCTGCCGGCGCTGCTGGCCGCCGAAGCGTTCAGGGGCCGCGTCGGCGAGGTGCTCCGGGTGCCGGCGACCGCACCCGACCACGGACCGCTGCGCTGGTACCTGGTCGGCACCGGCGAGGGCAGCCCGGCCGATCTGCGCCGGGCCGGGGCGGCGGCGGCCCGCGCGGTGCGGGTGTTCGTCGCCCGGACGCCGACCCTGGTGGCCGTCGATCTGCTGCCCGACGGAAGGGTCCGTGACCGGCAGGTGCAGGCGGTGACCGAAGGACTGCTGCTGGCGGGCACACCCTTGCCGGCCCAGAAGTCGATGCAGAAGTCGATGCAGAAGTCGGCGCAGAAGCCCGGTGCGTGGGACGCGACCGCCCGGCCCCGGTTCGCCCTGCTCGGGGCGCGACACACCGAGCGGGCGATCGCCGCCGGCGCACGCCAGGCCCGGGCCACGTTGCTGGCGCGCACCTTGGCCACCACCCCACCGTCGATCAAGAACCCGGTGTGGCTGGCCGAGCAGGCCGTCCGGATCGCCGAGGAGAGCGGGTTGCGGGCCGAGATCTGGCACGCCGACCGGCTTGCGGATGAGGGCTTCGGCGGCCTGCTCGCGGTCGGTGCCGGCTCGGCGACCCCGCCGGTCATGGTGCGCATCGATCACCGCCCCGATCACCGTCCTGATCACCGGAGGCCGGGTGGGCGCCGTCCGGTGGTGTTGGTCGGTAAGGGGATCACCTTCGACAGCGGCGGGATCTCGCTGAAACCCCGGGCCTCGATGCCGGCGATGAAGACCGACATGACCGGTGCCGCAGTGGTGCTGGCGGCGTTGGCCGGCTGCCGCGAGGCGGGTGTGCGCCGTGAGGTGATCGGGCTGTTGCCGTTGGCGGAGAACGCGTTCGGGGCGTCGTCCTATCGTCCGGGTGACATCGTGAAGCACTACGGCGGACGAACCGTCGAGGTGACCAACACCGACGCCGAGGGCCGGCTGGTGCTCGCCGACGCACTGGCCTACGCCGACGCCCGGCTCGACCCCGACCTGATCGTCGACGTCGCCACGCTGACCGGCGCGGCCACCCTGGGTCTGGGCCGGCGGCACGGTGCCCTCTACGCCACCGACGACACGCTCGCCCGCTCGCTGATCGAGGCCGGGGCCGAGACCGGTGAGCGGCTGTGGCGGATGCCGCTCGTCGAGGACTACCGGATCGCGCTGGTCTCGCAACTGGCCGACCTGCGCCAGGCCGGCTCGATGCCGAAGCTCGGGGCCGGTTCGGTACTGGCCGCGCTGTTCCTGCGCGAGTTCACCGGCGGACGGCGCTGGGCCCACCTGGACATCGCCGGCCCGGCACGCTCGGAGAAGGACCTGTACGAGGTGACCAAGGGCGCCACCGGGTTCGGTGCCCGGTTGCTGCTCACCTGGTTGCAGACCCTGCGCTGACGAAACCTGCGCGGGCGAAACCTGCGCGGGCAAGACCTGCGCCGGCCCGGGGTCGTGCAGGCCGTTCGGTCAGTCGTTGACCTGCACGTTCCAGACGGTCAGGTAGTCGGGGTCGAGCACGGTCTCGCCGGTGTTCTGCAGCACGTACCGGCCGGGCTGGGCGACCTCGTAGGCGTTCACGTCGGCGGGCAGTACGGCCTGTTCGTTGCCGCGGTCGACCACCACCACGCCTTCGGCGACCTCGAGCACCCGGCCGCAGAACTGGTCGGAGCGGACCACCTCACCGGCCTCGTCGCGGAAGGTGATCCCGACCAGCAGCCGTGCGCCGACCAGATGCGCCAGCTGCTCGGCGCCGCGCAGCAACCGCCGCGGCGGGTTCGGGGTACCGGTACGGACGGCGAACGCGTCGTCGCCCGGGTCGTCGAGGTTCACCCGGTCCGAGGGCAGGTCGTCCGGGCTGCCCTCGGATCCGGCACCGGTGGCCGGGTCGCCGTCCGCACCTGGCCGGCCGAAGGTGTCGCTCATCGGTCGAGGACCCCGATCAACAGGCCTCCGCCGACCGGGATCAGGGCGCCGGTGACGCTGTCCTCGTCGCGGATCCGGCGCAGGCTCTCCCGCAACGCGGTGGTCACCGGGTCACGCTTGGCCGGGTCTGCCACCGAGCCGTTCCAGAGCGCCCTGTTCACCACCACGGTGCCTCCCGGGCGCAGCAGCCGCAGACCCTGCTCGAGATGTCCGGGTGCGAGCAACGGGTCGGCGTCGACCAGCACCAGGTCGTAGGCATGATCGGTGAGCCGGGGCAGCACGTCCTCGGCGCGTCCGGAGATCACCCGGGTCCGGCCGGCTCGTTCGGCGGCCTCGGCGAAGGTCTCCCGCGCCGCCCGCTGGTTCTCGACCTCGACGTCGATCGTGGTGAGCACACCCTCGGGCGGCATGCCGCGCAGCAGATAGACGCCGGAGACGCCGACGCCGGTGCCGATCTCGACCACGGACCTCGCCCCGCTGGCCGCCGCGAGCACCCGGAGCATCGACCCGGCCCCGGGGGTGACCGCGTCACACCCGAGTTCGCGTGCGCGTGCCCGAGCCCGGTCGAGAACAGCGTCCTCAGGGACGAAGTTCTCGGTGAATGTCCAGGCCGCCGGGGTGGGGGCGTTGATCGTCGTCTCCTAGCTGTCTCGGGCTGTCGACTCTGCGTTCGCGAGGTCGTGCGCGAAGAGTGACCCTACCCGAGCCGGGGGGCCGGACCGGGCAACGGACCCGTCGCCTGTGGCGACGGGTCCGTTGCGTCCGGACCGTACGGCGGGTGGTTCTGGTACGGAGGGTTCGTCGTCGTCCGGTGTTTCGGTGTTCGGTGTTCGACTAGATGCTCGGTTGGATGTTCAGCTCGGTGTGACGGCTCAGCTCCTCGACGCGGTCTTCGGGATGGCGTCGTCGTAGGGAGCGGTGCTGCGGTCGTGCAGCGGGTGCACGGTCATGTAGACCAGACCGATCAGCACCACGATCAGACCCGACAGGGCGACGATCCAGTTGTCGTACCAGGCCGCGTCGGGGGTGCGCGGCCAGGCCATGTTCACCATCGCCAGCACCCCGTAGGCCAGCGCCGCGATGTTCACCGGCAACGCCCACGCGCCCAGCCGGTACTTGCCGCTGGGCACCCAGCCCTTCAGCCGGGCCCGCAGCGCGGCGAGCACCACCATCTGGAAGGCGAGGTAGATGCCGAGCGCCGCGAAGCTGATGATCTTGGTGATCGCGTCGGTGGAGACCTTCGAGCCGATCACGATCAGGGCCGGCACGACCGCGGCGACGACCAGCGCGTAGGGCGGCACGTGCCGGGTCTGGGAGAACTTCTTGAGCAGTGAACTGCCCATGATCATGTCGTCCCGTCCGTAGGAGTAGGCCAGGCGGCTGGCCGCCGCCTGCAGGCTCATGGCGCAGGACAGGAACGAGATCAGCACCACCAGCAGCACGATCCTGGCGCCGAAGTCGCCGAAGGCCTCGTTCAGCAGGGTGCCCACCGGGTCGGTGTCCTCGCCGGCGATCACGGCCGGGATGTTGCTCACCGAGAGCACCAGGGCCAAGCAGACGAAGGTGGCTGCGGCCCCGCCGATGTAGATGGTGCGGCGCATCGCCTT
>DAIOVT010000103.1:0-10373 GCA_036758885.1 Kineosporiaceae bacterium | reverse complement strand
GCGGCGCGACGTGAGTGCCCCGCTGCGCAACAGGGCAAGACGCTCCTCGAGCAGAACCTCGAGCTCAGCGGTGGTGCGTCGTTCCATCAGCATGTCCCAATGGGTCCGCGGCGCCTTGCCCGGCTTGGCCTCGGGGCTGTCGGCGTCCTCACGCAGAGCCTGGGCTCCGCAGCGGCACTCCCACGTGGCGGGAAGGTCCGCCTCGATGGACATTGGCACCACGATGTCGTGACCGTTGGGACAGTGGAACCTGACGTTCTGCCTGGCTGCGGGCCGGACACCCGACTCGCTCTCCAGGCTCTGGGCACCCAGGCGAGTGCCTCGCATACTCCGGTCGCTCATGGTGGTCACCCTCCGGGTCACCTCGACGGTGGGATTCGGAGGTGGCAACGCTTCAGATCACGGCGGTGTTCCTGGCCGGTAACAAGGATTCCCCGGCCACGTCGTCGGACCCTGCCGTCCAGCACCGATCACGTGCTCATTTCAGGTGCTCATTCGCTGCGCCGGCCCGGCCAGGAGGATGTTACCGAGGTCTCATACGGCGTCCGAGGCCGACGACCCCGACTCAGACCACGTCGGGCACGGTGTTGCCTGCCTCCTCGATGCCCTGCGCCATGCGGACCCGCAGCAGCAGCACCCCGCCGACCACGAAGAACAGGATCAGCGCCAGGATCGCGTTCCGGTAGGAGTGCGTGAGCTGGAAGATCAACCCGAACAGCAGGGTGCCGAACCAGCTGGTTCCGCGTTCGGTCGCCTGGTAGAGGCTGAAGTACTCCGCCTCCTTGCCGCGCGGCACCAGCTGGCTGTACAGCGAGCGGGACAACGCCTGGGCGCCGCCCAGCACCAGACCGATCAGGGCGGCCATGCCGAGGAAGGCGCCGAACGCGCCGCGGGGCAGGAAGTAGCCCATGCAGACCACTCCGATCCAGAGCACCAGCGCCGCCAGTACCGCCTGGCGGGCGCCGATGCGTCCGGCGAGCTTGCCGAAGGCCAGGGCACCGGCGATGCCGACGAACTGGACCAGCAGGATGGTCAGCACCAGCTGGTTGGAGTCGAATCCGAGCTGCTCCTGGCCATAGATGCTGGAGGCGTAGATCACCGTCTGGATGCCGTCGTTGTAGAACAGGTAGGCGATCAGGAAGAGCATGGTCTGCGGGTAGTTGCGCAGGTCGGCCAGGGTGCGCCGGAGCTGTCCGAAGGACTCGCCGATCAGTCGGCCGGCCGAGACCCCACCCGCTGCGGCCGGTTCGCCCTCCACGTCGGAGGGGACACCGAGCGGACGGTCGGAGACCGGCAGGGTCAGCAGGTACCGCTCGTACCGGCGCAGGCCGAGGAACGGGATCACCGTGAAGGCCGCCCACCAGGCGCCGGCGAGGAACAGGCTGATCCGCACCGCCGTCTCGGTCGAGAGTCCGCCTGCGCCGCCGAGCAGGCCGAGGTTGATCACCAGCAGCAGGGCGCCGCCGAGATACCCGAGTGCCCAGCCACGGCTGGAGACGGAGTCGCGTTCGTCGGGGGTGGCGATGTCGATCAGGATCGCGTCGTAGGCGACGAGTGAGGCGCCCAGACAGATGGTGGCGAGCACCAGCAACAACACGCCCAGAGCCCAGTTGGTGCCGCTGATCAGGCACATCGCCGCCGCGGCGACGGCACCGGCCCAGGCGAAGCCGACCATGATCGCCCGCTTGCGGCCGGTGCGGTCGATCACGGCACCGACCACCGGCAGCAGCACCGCCGAGAGCAGAGTGGCCAGGGTGATCGTGTAGAGCGCCAGCGATCCGGGGCTGATCGGGATGCCCAGCACGTCGAGGTTGGTGGTGCAGGTGGCGTCGGAGGGCAGTTCGCCGCAGGCGGCGCGTTTGGCGACGCTGGTCAGGTACGGGCCGAACAGCACGGTGGCGGTGGTGGTCACATAGGCCGAGTTGGCCCAGTCGTACCAGTACCAGGAGCGCTGCGCGCTACGCCGGCGTACGTCCGTACTCAACGCCTGGTCGCCATCGTTGCTTGGCGCGGTCCGCTCCGACATGGGCACATCATGGACGCCAGGCACGGTAAACGCGCGTTCGAGGCGGCTTTTCGACGGGATTTCTGCGCAGCTCAGGACGGCGTTCGGCTGATGTTCCGGGTCCGGCCGGGCAACTCAGCCGCCGATCAGCCGCCGAACTCCCAGTGCCAGGGTTCCGGTTTGGAGCCGTTCTGCTGGGCCCACGAGGGGTGGAACCAGCCGTAGGCGGTGGCGTTCGCCGACATCCATCGGTGCTGCTCGGTGTCGAATCTCTGGACGCCGCCGCACACGTCCACGGCGGTTCCCCAGCCGTGGTTGCTGGTGCCCGGGGTGGCCGCGAGATTCGGCTTGGCCGCCTTGACCGCGACCTGTTCGGCGTAGGAGCGGTAGGAGTCGGTGACGCAGATCGGCTCACCGAAGACCGCCGCGTAGGCCGCGCTCAACCGGTCGAAGGCGAACGCCGCGTCCGCTCGGAGCCGGTGTCCCGACGCCCCCCAGAGCGGACACAACGCCTCGGCCGGGATCTGCCCGTTGGCGTAGAGCGAGGTGTCCCCGCCGGCGCAGTCGCCGACCTCGCCGGTGACCGCGTTCGAGCCCGCCCCTTTCGCCGTCCCGACGCTGTTGCGCAGTGCGGCGGCCTGCGCCTGGGCGAGCAGCCGGGCGCGTTCCTGGGCCTGCGCGACCGCGTCCTGGGTGTCGGCCAACGCCGCCTCGAGCTGGCCCAGTTGCGTTCGCTGTGCCTGCACTGCGGCCTCCTGCGCGGCCTTGGTCCCCTGGGCCAGGTCGGCCGCCCGGTCAGCGGCGTCCCGTGCCTGTTCGGCGCTCAGCGTCGCCTGCCGCTGCTTCTGCAGAGCCGCTTCGGTGGCAGCGACCGCCTTGTCCCGTCCGGCCCCCATGCCGGCCAGGATCCGCCGTGTCGAGCCGAGATCGGCGGCCGACCCACCGAGCAGCGCCAGCAGGGTCGGGTCGGCGGCCAACCCGTCGCCGGCGGCGTACGCCTGGCGGGCCCAGCGACCCAGCCGGCCCCGGTTCTCGGCGAGCTCGGCCTCGGCGGCGGAGAGCTGCTGCTCGGCCTGTGTCTGCGCCGCGAGGGCGCGTTGCTGGGCCTGGACGGCGAGGCTGTGCGCCTCCAGGGCGGCACTCGCCTGCGCGGTGGTCCTGGACAGTTCGGCACGGGCCCGGGTGACGGCTGCGCCCTGCTGTCCCGCACGCGTGGTCAGTTCGTCGAGGCTCGGGCCCGAACCGTCGCCGGGCCCGGACGTCGACCCCGGCGCAGACCCGGTCGCAGACCCGGTCGCCCGGTCGGTGGCTGCGGGAGTCGATGCGGCAGCTGCCCGGATCGGTGCCGGGACGGGCGCCGTGAGCGCGGCCAACGCGGGGGAGGGGGCCAGCAGCCCGGCCGCCACACCGGCCAGGCAGAGCGGGGCGAGCAGCGCCCGGAGCCACCGGGTGCCCGCGCGAACGAGGTCGCGGGGTGCGCCGCCTCGTTCGCCTCGGTTCTCACCCACGCAGTTCTGGACGGCCGGGGCGACCCGGATATGAATCGTCTGACGGAGGGACAAGCCCCTGGTCCGGGTGGGCAATCCCGGACAGTACCGATTCAACCGGACCCGGCGGGTCAGTGAGAGTGGTCACGCCCAGTCCACCTCACCCGTCGCCAGGTCGTAGAGGGCGCCGACGACCTTGACCGCCCGGCGGGACGAGGCGGCACCGATCACCGGATCGGTCTTGAGCCGATCGACGCTGCGGTCCACGTTGATGCCGGTGGCGACGGTGACCAGGTCGTCGTCCCCGGTCATGATCCGCTGAGCCTCCCGCACGGCCGGGGCGATGGCGGTGTTCAGCGCTGCCGGCCCGGCAGCGATCGTCGCCGCCTTGGCCGCGGGGGTCTTCGCGGTCTTCTCCACGAGTTTCTCCTCGGCCTCGACCGCCGAGCGCACGGCGCTGCAACCGGAGTGGCCGAGCACCACCAGCAACGGCGTGGCAAGGGTGCCGACGCCGTACTGCAGCGAGCCGAGCACCGCGTCGTCGACCACCTGCCCGGCGGCACGCACCACGAACAGATCGCCCAGGCCCTGGTCGAACAGAAGCTCCGGAACCACACGCGAGTCCGAGCAGCACAGCACCACCGCGAGCGGTTTCTCGGCCTGGCTGACGGCGGCCCTACGGGCCGGACCCTGATCGGGCCGGGCAGGTGTGCCGCCGGTGAACCGGGCGTTGCCCTCGGCCAGCAACTCCTGAACCTGTTTCGGGGTGAGCTCGACCGACTCGTCCCGGTCGGCGCCGAAGACCGCGCCCTGGGCCGTGCGTCTCGCCCCGAACACCCCGAGCCCGGCTCCGAGCACCCCGCCGGCACCGAGGAAGACGGCCTCGCGGCGACCGGGCAGATAGTGACCCATCTCGGCACCGATCGCGGCCGCCTTCTTGGCCGGACTCGCCGCCGTCACGGGCATCGACTCGCTCATCTGCTCCTCCCGATCGGGACCCACGCCCGATCACGAGAGCACCTCACCGACGGACGTCTCGCCGTCAGGTGCCTCAGCAGTCACGTCGGAGCCCGGGAAGATCACCTGAAGCCCCGGCCACTGCCGCGGCCGGTCACCGGCTTGGTCAGGAAACCTTGCCAGGAGGTGTTGACTGGGTCACATGACCTCTGCAGCGCCGCAGATCACCATCATCACCGCCGGATCCCCGACCTACGACCAGGACGCATCTCAGCTGCCCGAGGCGGCCGTCCTGCTCGAGGCCTTCAACCTCGAGTACGACGACCCGACGCCGGACCCGGAATGGCTGCACGAACGCCTGGTCGAGTTGATCGGCGACGGCCGCACCGATGTCGTCACGGCCCGGGAGCACCCGGCACACGGCAGCCACCGGGAGCAGCCCGACCAGCCCGACGAGTACCACCTGCGCATGGTCGGCCTGGCCGTGCTGCGGGTGCAGCCCGGCCTGTGGTCCTCCGGGCTGGAGGGTTACCTCGCCGAGATCTACGTCGTCCCGGACCGGCGGGAGAGCGGCGTCGGCTCAGCCCTCATGGACGCGCTGTTGAACCATGCCCGGCATCGCGGTGTCGACTACATGCACCTGGCCACCTCCGAGGACGACGTCACGGCCCGGTACCTGTACGCCAAGCACGGCTTCCGCCGCACCGAGGGCGGCCCGGACGGGCCGATCATGTACGTCTACGAACGCGAGTTCTGAACCGGTCGCGGCCGTGGCCAGGTGTCAGTGCGCCGAGGCGACGCAGAACTCGTTGCCCGCGGGGTCGGTCATGGTCACCCAGCGGAAGTCCGGCATCTCCCGGGCCTCGACCACCGCGGCCCCGGCCTCGACCAGGCGGGCCACCTCGGCGTCCAGGTCGGGGGCGATCAGATCGAGGTGCAGCCGGTTCTTGCCCGGGGTCGGGTCGCCGACCTTCTGGAACGCCAGGCTGGGGGAGTCGGGCACCTGGACGACGACGAACCACCCGTCGTTCTCCTCGACGATCTTGCCGCCGGTCTGATCCGCCCACCAGCCGGCCAGGCTCAGGGCGTCGTCGGTGTCACAGGTGATCATCACTGGTTTCAATGTCATGTCTGCGGACCTTAACCAGCACCACCGACAATTCGGCCGACAATTCGGCCGACGGTCCCGCCGGCGAGCATCCGCACCGAGCACGGGGAGAGCCATGATCATCATCACCGGACATCTGACCGTCGACCCGGTCCGGCGCGACCGCGCCCTGGCCCTGTCCGCCGACGCGGTCGCCCAGGCCCGGCGCGCCGAGGGCTGCCTGCACTTCGCGGTGAGCGCCGACCCGATCGACCCGGCGCGGATCAACGTCGCCGAGCGCTGGACGGATCGCGTTCTGCTGCAACGGTTCCGCGGTCAGGGAACGGAGGGGGATCTCGCCGACCTGATCATCTCGGCCGACGTCAGCGAGAACGAGGTCAACGAGAACGAGGTCAGCGAGAACGAGGCCGGCCCGCCGGGCTATCCACCGGTCATCCACTCCGGTGATCACGGCCAGATCTCCGCCTGGGCGCGCACTGCGGACGCCGCGGCCGATCTGGTCTACGAGAACTCCGGCAACCGGGTCACCTATCTGGCCCGGGGCAGCGAGACCGGCGGCACCTACGGTCTGTACCACTGGCAGTTCGGGGGACCGCCGTCCGGGCCCGAGCCGCACTTCCACCGCACCCTGACCGAGTCGTTCTACGTGCTCTCCGGCACGGTCACCATCTTCGACGGCCGCCGCTGGCGGGACTGCGGGGCGGGGGATTTCGTGCACGTCCCGGCCGGCGGGGTGCACGGGTTCCGCAACAACGACGGCCCGGCCCGGATGCTGCTGCACTTCGCTCCCGGCGGACGCCGCGAGCCCTACTTCGAAGGGCTCGCCGACGGCCTGGGCGACCTGTCGCCGTCCGAGATCGATGCCTTCATGGCGGCGCACGACAACATCTGGGTGCCGGCCGGCGACCTCAACGACTGACCCTGCGCTCCACCAGCACGTGCACCATCACCACCGCGGCCATGTAGGCGACCAGCGTCGCTCCGGGCAGGCTGCCCGCCCAGGTAGCCAGCGCCAGCGGCACGCCGATACCGCTGACCACCCAGGCGACCACGGTGAGCGCGTGGAAGCCGTGGGCGGCGATCGCGGCCACCAGGCCGAGCGCGAAGTACGCGGCCACCGCCCCGCACAGCAACCAGCGCAACGAGTCGGGCAGCGGCGTCTCCCCGTGTTTGATCACTGCCGCCAACGCCACCGCCACGGTGGCGATCACGCCGGTGACCAGACAGTGCAGCCCGAGCAGGGCGCGGGGCCTGAGCCGATCGGCACGCAGGTGCGGCAGACCGGCGTGCCCGTAGACCAGCGAGAGCGCGAACATGCCGGCGACCAGCACGAACGAGGCGACGCCGGAACGGAACAGCGCCGATCCGTCCTCGCTCTCGGACGCCGCGGCGACGCCCTGGATCATGCTCTCGCCGAGAACGATGATCATGAACAGGCCGAGCCGTTCGGACAGGTGCTCACGGTCGACCGAGACCCCCCGGGCGCTGAACCGCCGTGCCTGACGCTTGGCGGCCCGCTCCGGGTCGGCCGACCCCCCGCGCCCCCCGCGCCGGGACCCGCGCAGCGCGCGGGCGTCGTCCTCCCGGGCTCGTTCCTCGTAGCGCTCGAGCATCTCGTTGCCCGACACCGCGAACATCAGCACCAGGTCGATCGCGACGCCGGCGGCCCACAGCCAGACCTTCATGTGCAGGTCGTGGACCCACAGCGACGCCAGCCAGGGCAGCGTGCCGGCCAGGTGCTGGGCCACCGGGAAGTCGAGCAGCACCTCGCCGCGGCGCCACGACTGCGAACCGAACCACCGGGTCAGCACGTAGGCCAGGGTGTAGGCGGAGACCGCCGTGGGCGTCTCGCCGTGCCCGGCCTCCGAGGCGGTCAGGGCATGCGCGGCCCCCGGCGCCGAGGCGGCCATCACGGCCAGCCCGAACATGCCGAACAGCAATCTGGGGATGTTCACCCGCTCCGCCGCGACGTTGCCGTAGAGCATGAACGTCGTCCAGGTGAGCCAGAACGACAGGAACAGCACCGCGTACAGGCCGAGCGAGGTCGGGGTGATCCCGGCGGCGAGCACATGGGCGAGAGTCCCGACTCCGGCGACGACCACCAGGTCGAAGAACAGCTCCGCCCAACTGGCGTGCCGGTCGACCTCGCGCTCGCGGGGCACCTCGGCCGGTTGCTCTTCCTTCGGCTGCCCCACGTCGTCGCTCACGCCGTCAGGGTAGGGCTCCGGGGTGACCCGGCCGAACGGACGACGTGACCTTCGACCGATCGTTTGATTCTTCGGCTGACAGGCCGTCGTGGCACCTAACCTTCATTGAAACCGGAACGAACTGGTGACAGGAGCCACGAGCTGAGAGTCGAGGCTGGGTCCCGCGTATGACCTTTCGATCACGCTGGGCCGTGGCCGCGCCCTTCATGGACAGCAGCGACGGCCGCTGGCTGTCCGAGTTCGTGACCGACGACAGGTTCAGCTTCGTCAAGGTGCCCCGCCCCGGCATCGAGACCAACTGGCATCAGCGTTCGTGGCGGATCAGCGGGCCACGCGAGTGGCTGGACTACATGCTGCAGGCGCATCAGGCCCTGGGCACCGGCGCCGACGGCGTGATCACCGTCTTCCCGCAGCTCGCCGCCACCGTGGCGATGCAGAAACGCCTGCAGCGCAAGGATCTTCCGGTGCTGGCCTGGTTCTTCAACACCGATCTCCAGGACGGCGCCCGGTTGCGCTCGGCGCGGCGCAGTCTGCCCGCGATCGATCGGTTCGTCGTTCACTCCCGGCGCGAGATCGACCTCTACAGCCGGCGCCTGGGCCTGTCGGCCGACCGGTTCGAGTTCACCCACCTCCAGTACGGCGGCAGCATCGCGCAGGACCCGGTCGACGAGCAGCAGCCCTTCGTCTTCGCCACCGGCTCGGGCTATCGCGACTACGGCACCTTCTTCGCCGCGATCGACAAGCTCGGCTACCGCACCCTGGTGCTGCCCGGCATGCACTCGCTCAACGGGCTCACCGTGCCGGGTTCGGTGACGGTGCTGCCGCAGCTGAGCAAGAACGAGATCCATTCGCTGATCCGCCGGGCCCGGGTCAATGTCGTACCGCTCAACCTGGACGGCGCCAACGGCGGTCTGGTCACCATGGTCGAGACCTTCCGGCACGGCCGGGCCGTGGTGAGCACCTGGCGGCCGGGGGTCGAGGACTACGTCGTTCCCGACGTCAACGCCCTGACCCACACCTTCGCCGATCCCTCCTCGCTCGCCGACGCGATCGAGGCGATGTGGAGCGACCCGGCTCTGCGCGACCGGCTGAACAACGGCGCCGCCGCCTTCGCCGACGCCAACTGCACCGACCAGGCCGCCGCCGCCACCCTCACCCGGATCCTGCAGGAACTCGCCGTCTCCTGACACCCGCCGTGATCATGCAGAATCGCACGCCCACCCCGTCGTGATCATGCAGAACCGCTCGGGCACGCGCGCGCAGCCGCCGGGGTTCAGCTCTGCGGGGCGACCTCGAAGACCGCGACACTGTCGGCGGCGGCCTCGAACTCGTCCGGGTCGTCCTTGGTCACCAGGCCGAGCCTGACCATGAACAGCACCCCGCCCCGGGCCTGCCTCGGGAAGGCTCGCATCACCGCCCGGCGCAGTGCCGGATCGTCCACCTCGGTGAGCACGACGCCGGCGGAGCGCCGTCCGGAGGCCAGCACGCCGGCGCCGGCGGCGCGCACGTTCTTGGCCCAATCCCCTTGGGGGAGAGCGGCAACCAGATAGCGGCGGCCGCTCACCGTGATCGGGGTGATCGGTGTCGCCCGCGGCGCGCCGGAGACCCGGCCGGGCACCGTGAGCACGTTCACCGGGCCCATCCGGAGCCCGAGCCGGTTGGCCGCCGTGACGAAACGGTTCATGAACGGCAACCACGAGGGCAGCGATCCCTGTGCAGTCATCATTTTCCTTCGGTAGCCGAAGCATTTGCGATCACGTTAATATGCTTCGGATGTCGAAGCAACGGATGATCGTGCAGACCGCGGACGCGGCAGCCGCTTTCGGCAGCGCCCGCGACCTGGTCGACGACGCCGCAGCCGCGGCGCTGGGTCTGAACCGCACCGACTTCCGGGTCCTGGTGGTGTTGAGCACCCGGCCGGAGGGGGTCTCGGCGGGGGAGCTCTCCGACGCGGTGTCGCTCAGCCCCGCGGCGACCACCGAGGCGGTGCAGCGGCTGGGCAGCCGCGGCCTCGCGCACCGCCGGACCGACCCCGACGACCGGCGCCGGGCCCGGATCACCGCCGGCGAGCGGGCGGTCGACATGCTCGACGAACTCTTCGGACCCCTGGCGGCCGGCGGCGAGGCCCTGCTCACCCGCTACACGATGGCTCAGCTCGAGCTCATCCTCGACTTCCTCGAGCGGGGCCGCACCCTGCAGTTGACCCACGCGGCACGGATCCGCGGGACGACCCCCGAGAGCTGACCGGACGGCGCCCGGACCCGGCGAAAGCTCCGACCGGCCCCTCAGGACGGCTCGTGCACGCTCACCGCGTAGCCGCCACCCGGAGCGAACGACTGCCGGTCCCAGGTGGCCCAGCGTGACCGGAGCACAAGACCCGCCTCGGCACACCAGTCGTCGTACTGCTCGAGACCGAACGGCGCCTCGGCGATCGGCAGGTGCGCGGCGTCCAGCCCGAAGCCGGCCACGAACAGACCGTCCGGCACCAGCAGGGCCGCCAGCCGGCGGATCGCCTCGGCCTCGGTCCCGGGGGAGAGCAGCGGGACGACGTTCCCGGCCGCGACGATCAGCGCGAAGCCGGTGCCGGACCGCGCGCCGAACCCTGCCGG
>DAIOVT010000102.1:0-10411 GCA_036758885.1 Kineosporiaceae bacterium | reverse complement strand
GTGTACGGCGGATGGGTGTGGGGCGTGCTGCCCTCGGACCCACGGGTCTCCTGGCAGGGACATCTGCTCGGCGCGGTGGCCGGTGTGCTGACCGCCTGGTGGCTGGCCCGGGGACGGCGCCGAGCCGGCCGCTGAGCCCTGCCCACGGCACCCGGACGCCGAGTCAGGATCGGCTCAGCTGCGCACCGCGCGCTGCGCGGCGATCAGATCGCGATAGGTGGCGAACGACTGCCGGATCCGTCGCTCCTGGGTGTCGTACTCGATCCGGATCAGGCCGAACCGCTGCGTGTAGCCCATCGCCCATTCGAAGTTGTCCATCAGGCTCCAGGCGAAGTAACCCCTGATGTCGACGCCGGCCCCAGCCGCGGCGTCCACCGCCTCGAGATGGGCCAGCAGGTAGTCGACCCGATTCGGGTCGGGGATCGGCAGGGAATTGCCGTCGTCATCGGTGCGGGCCTGCAGCGCGGAGCGGCTGTCGTGCCAGGCCGATCCGTTCTCGGTGATCACCAACGGCACCCCCGGATACTCGCGCGCGATCCGCTCGAGCAGATCGCGGAAACCGCCGGGCGTTATCGGCCAGCCCATCGTGGTGGTGTCCGGCCCCCCGGACAAGATCGAGGCCGAGTGCGTCGCGGGGATCTGCGGCACCGGCGCCGCCCCGCCGGCGCCGGCGGGCAGCACCAGTTGGTCGCTGTAGTAGTTCACCCCGAGGAAGTCGATCGGGGTGTTGATCACCTCGAGATCACCCTCGGCGACCAGGCCCTCGAGGTGTTGCGGGAAGGCGTCGAGCACGTCCTCGGGGTAGCCACCGGTGATCAGCGCGTCGAGCCACCACCGGGTGTGGACGCCGTCCAGCAGTTGCGCGGCGGGCAGCAGGTCGGCCGCCTGCTCGACCGACAGGTTCTCGGCCGGCCGGTAGACGCCCGGGTTCAGCACGATGCCGAAGACATGGTCGGCCGGTGCCTGCTCACGCATCGCGTTCACGGCCATGCCGTGACCGAGCAGCAGGTGGTGCGAGGAGCGCAGTGCCGCGCCGACGTCCGTCCAGCCCGGTGCGTGCACGCCGGCCGCGTGCCCCAGCCAGGCCGAGCACCACGGCTCGTTCAGCGTCATCCAGTGCGAGACCCGATCACCGAGTGCGGCGTGCACCGCGGTGGCGTAGTCGGCGAACGCCTCGGCGGTGTCGCGGTGCGGCCACCCGCCCAGGTCTTGCAGGGTCTGCGGCAGATCCCAGTGGTAGAGCGTCACCCACGGCTCGATACCGGCGCGGAGCAGTTCGTCGACCAGCCGCTGGTAGAAGTCCAGACCGTCGTGGTCGAGCTGCCCGCGCCCGGACGGTTGCACCCGCGGCCAGCCGATCGAGAACCGGTAGGCGTCGACGCCCAGGCTCTTCATCAGGGCGACGTCCTCGACGTAGTGCTTGACGTGCTCGCAGGCCACCTCGCCGTTCGAACCGTCCTTGATCCGGCCCGGTTCGTCGCAGAAGGTGTCCCAGATCGACCGACCCCGGCCGGCCGCGTCACCCTCGATCTGGAACGCGGCGGTGGCGGCCCCCCAGACGAACCCGACCGGGAGATGTTGCAGCAGCTCGGGCGCCGGCTCGCGCGGCCCGGTGGACAGCCCGGTGGACGGCCCGGTCGACTCGGTGGGTTCAGCCATGACGTCAACCTACAAGCGCCCACCGACAACCCGGCGCTCCCCACGAACCAGGATTAGGCTGTGCCGATGGGACGTGCGAGCGGCGCGCTGCTGGACAGCTTCGGCCGGGTGGCCACCGATCTCCGGGTGAGCCTGACCGACCGCTGCAACCTGCGCTGTTCCTACTGCATGCCGCCGGAGGGTCTGGACTGGCTGCCCGGCGAGAACGTGCTCACCGACGACGAGATCGTTCGGCTGATCACCGTGGCGGTACGCGACCTCGGTGTCACCGAGGTGCGGTTCACCGGCGGAGAACCCCTGCTGCGCAAGGGGCTCGAGCAGATCATCGCGGCGACCACCGCGCTGCGCGCGGCCGCCGGGGACGTGCCGCTGACCGCGCTGACCACCAACGCGCTCGGTCTGCAGCGCCGGGCCACCGCGCTGGCGGCCGCCGGCCTGCACCGGATCAACGTCTCGATCGACTCCCTGGACCCGCAGAGGTTCGCCCGGATCACCCATCGCGACCGGCTCCCTGACGTGCTCGCCGGCCTGGCCGCAGCCGCCGAGGCAGGCCTGCGGCCGATCAAGCTGAACACCGTGCTGATGCCCGGGATCAATGACACCGAGGCCCCCGAGCTGCTGCGCTGGGCGATCGCGAACGACTACCAGCTGCGTTTCATCGAGCAGATGCCGCTGGACGCACAGGGCAACTGGAACCGGTCCAGCATGATCACCGCGGAGCAGATCCTGGATGCTCTGCGCACCGAGTTCGAGCTCGCCCCGATCGGGGACGGCGCCCGCGGCGCGGCCCCCGCGGAGACCTGGACCGTGCTCGGCGAGGCCGGCCGGGCGCCGTCCGGAGAGCAGGCGATCGTCGGCGTCATCGCCTCGGTCACCCGGCCGTTCTGCGGCGCCTGCGACCGCACCCGGCTGACCGCCGACGGACAGATCCGCAACTGCCTGTTCGCCCGCTCCGAGACCGACCTGCGCACGCTGCTGCGCGGCGGCGCCGACGACCGGGAGATCGCCGAGACCTGGCAGAAGGCGATGTGGGGCAAGGCGGCCGGGCACGGCATCAACGACCCGTCGTTCCTGCAGCCGGACCGTCCGATGAGCGCGATCGGAGGCTGACCGATGACCGGAACCGTCACGGTGCGCTACTTCGCGGGGGCGCACGCCGCGCGGGGACTGGCCGAGGAACAGGTCGACCTGGCCGGGCTCGCCGACCCGAGGCCGACGATCGACACCCTCGCGGGAATGCTGGCCGATCGTCATGGCCCGGCCCTGACCAGGGTGCTCGCCGTCTCCAGTTTCCTGCTCGACGAAGTGGCCGGCGGCCGCGGACGCCCACTGCACGACGGCGCACAGGTCGACGTGCTGCCGCCCTTCGCCGGCGGGTGATCCCGCACCGGGGATCCGGACGCCGGGTGACAGGATCGCCCGGTGGCCACTGATTCCGCTCCGCGCAGGTTCGCCCAGGTCGACGTCTTCACCACCGAGCCGGTCGCGGGCAATCCGGTCGCGGTCGTCGTGGACGGCGCCGAGCTGAGCATCGAGGTGATGCAACGCTTCGCCGCCTGGACGAACCTGTCCGAGACGACCTTCCTGAGCCCGCCCACGGCCGAGGCCGCCGCGGCCGGTGCCGACTACCGGTTGCGGATCTTCACCCCGACCCGGGAGCTCCCCTTCGCCGGGCACCCCACCCTGGGCAGTGCGCACGCCTGGCTCGAGGCCGGCGGCCGGCCGCGGACGCAGGGGCGGATCGTGCAGGAGTGCGCCGCCGGACTGATCACGATCGCGCAGATCCCGATGCCCGGCCTGTTGCCTTCCGGTGCAACGGGTCTCGCCTTCGAGGCGCCGCCGCTGGTCCGGTCGGGCCCGGTGCACGGCGACGACCTCGCCGCCGTCGTGGCACAACTGGGCATCACTCCGGACGACGTTCTTGCGGCGCAGTGGATCGACAACGGCCCGGGATGGATGGGCATCGAACTCGCCGATGCCGACGCCGTGCTCGCGCTGAACCCGGTCTCCTGCAGCTACGACATCGGCGTCTTCGGCTTTCACCCGGACGGCGCCCGGACCCGCTACGAGGTGCGCGCCTTCTTCCCCCAGGGCGCTCTGGCCGTCGAGGATCCGGTGACCGGGAGCCTGAACGCCTCGATCGCCCAGTGGCTGATCGGCGCCGGGCGGGTGCGCCCGCCCTACATCGCCGCGCAGGGGACGGCGCTCGGCCGCCGCGGGCGGGTGTTCATCGACGCCGGAATCAACACCGGGGTCAGCACCGGAATCGGCACCGGAGCGGCGGAAGCACCCGTTGGACCGGATTCGGTGTGGGTCGGCGGCGGGACCGTCACCTGCGTCAGCGGCACCCTCACCCTCCCGTGATCATGCAGAACTGCACGCAGACCCCCACGGCAGCGTGATCATGCAGAACTGCTTCGGATGCCGAAGCAGTTCTGCATGATCACGGGCAGGGGTGTGCGCGTGATGGAACCGTGCAGTCGTGCAGTCCTGCATGATCACGGGCAGGAGACCCACTCGTCGGTACCGTCGGTGAAGACCTGGCGCTTCCAGATCGGGATGCGGTGCTTGACCTCGTCGACCAGTTCCAGGCAGGCGGCGAACGCCTCGTGCCGGTGTGCGGCCGAGACCGAGACCACGATCGCGAGATCACCGATGCCCAGTTCGCCGATCCGGTGGGTGACCGCGACGGCCTCGGCGTCCGTGCGAGCGGTCACCTCGGCGACGATCTCGGCGAGCACCGCTGCAGCGGTCGGGTGGGCCACGTACTCGATCCCGCCGACCTCGCGTCCGCCGTCGTGGTCGCGCACCTGACCGGTGAAGCTGACCGTGGCGCCGGCGCGCGGATCGCAGACCAGCGCCTCGTGCGCGGCGACGTCCAGCGGTTGATCACTGATCTCGGTCAGCGCGACCCGGCGGACCGGCGGGTGGATCCGCGAGGAGTCGCGCGCAGGGACCAGGGGCGGGGTGGACACGCCGACAGACTACCTCGGCGGCAGCCCTGGTGGGGTGTCGATGTCGCTGCCGTCGCCCAGGTCGGCGCACTCGATCAACCGCACCGGCCGGGTCGCCAGATAGTCCCTCGCACCCTGGTCGCCCTGGGCCGAGGCGATCACACCGGACCAGTGGTCCCTGCCCAGCAGCACCGGGTGACCAGGGACGCCGTGATAGGCCGCCCGGGCCAGCACCGTGGCATCGACGGCGACGCCGCACATCCGTGCCACCACGGCCGAACCGACCCCCGGGGTGTCCACCAGCATCACCAGTGCGGCGACCGCCGCCCCGCGGCCCGCCCGATCAGCCGCGCGATCGACGGGCCGATCGGAGACGGACCGCAGACCGGCGCGCAGCGAGGCGCCCATGCCCTGCTGCCAGTCCGGAGCGATCACCACGTGCACGTCGTCGGCGCCCACGCCGTCCGCGGCCAGCGCCGCGACGCCCTCGCCGGCCGCGGCGCCGAGCACCACGAACACCGGGTCGCAGCCACCGTCACGCAGCGCGTCCACCGTGGCGGCCACCCACGACCGGCCGGACTCGTTGCGCAGCAAGGCTTTCGGGCCGCCCATTCGCCGTCCGGCGCCGGCGGCGAGCACCAGTCCTACGACCGGTCCGGTCCGGGGCAACTCCCCCGTCGACGACTCAGGCATGACCACCCCTTCGATGTGCGGCGTCCGCGATCAGGTCGAGAACCAGTGCGGTCCAACCGGTTTGATGACTCGCTCCGAGCCCGGCGCCGGTGTCGGCGTGGAAGTACTCGAAGAACAGCACCCGGTCGCGCCAGGCGGCCGGCATCCGCTGCCACATCTGCGACTGGGCCGGCGGCACCCCGTCGGCACCCGGCAGGAAGGTCGAGACCAACCGGTCGGTCAGCCGGTCGGCCACCTCACCGAGCGAGACCTGATTGCCTGCGCCGGTGGGGAACTCGACGTTCAGCGGTCCCTCCGGATCGGTGTCGAACCACGACCCGAACCGGCGCAGCGACTCCACCAGCAGGTAGTTGACCGGGAACCAGATCGGCCCGCGCCAGTTCGAGTTTCCGCCGAACAGCCCAGAACGCGACTCCGCCGGCTCATAGCCGACCCGCGCCGTCCAGCCGGGGGCCAACTCGATCTCGTAGGGCTGGGCCTGATGCCGTTTCGACAACGAGCGCACCCCGGTCGGGGCGAGGAACTGCTGTTCGTCCAGCAGCCGGGAGACGATGCGTCCCAACCGGTCCCGGCGCACCACCGAGAGCAGGTGCGCACCGTCGCGGCCGCTGGGATCGCGCGAGGGGTCGTCACCGCTGATCTCCAGGGCGAACCTGGGTTTGTTGCGCATGAACCACTGCAGGTGGCCGGCGAAGTCGGGCACCACGCCCAGCCGGTCGGCGCGCAGCACCCGGACGGCGAACAGCGGCAGCAGACCGACCATCGACTGCACCCGCATCCGCCGCACCCGGCGGTCCCCGTCGGCGTCGAAGCTGGTCAGCGCGTCGTAGTAGAACCCGTCGTCCTCGTCCCACAGCTCCCCCTGGCTCATCGCCGCCGCGACGTAGGCGAAGTGCTCGAGGAACTTGGTGGCCAGGTCCTCGTAGACATGGTCGTGCTCGGCGGCCAGCCGCAGGCACATCTCGCCGAGATCCAGGCAGTACATCGCCATCCAGGCGGTGGCGTCGGACTGTTCGAGCAACATGCCCTCGGGCACCCCGTTGGACCGGTCGATCGGGCCGATGTTGTCCATGCCGAGGAAGCCGCCCTCGAACACGTTGTTGCCCTGCACGTCCTTGCGGTTCACCCACCAGGTGAAGTTGAGCAGCAGCTTGTGCAGCACCTTCTCGAGGAAGTCGTAGTCGCGCCGTCCGTCGATGTCGAAGACCTTCAGCGCGGCCCAGGCGTGCACCGGCGGGTTGACGTCGGAGAACGACCATTCGTACGCCGGCAGTTGGCCGTTCGGGTGCATGTACCACTCGCGCAGCAACAGCAGCAGCTGGTCCTTCGCGAACTGCGGGTCGACGTGCGCAAGGGCCACGGTGTGGAAGGCGAGGTCCCAGGCGGCGAACCACGGGTACTCCCACGCGTCGGGCATCGAGAGCACGTCGTGGCTGTTCAGATGTCGCCAGCCGCTGTCCCGCCCGGAGAGCCGGGACGGCGGCGGCTCGGGCTGGGTGGGATCGCCGTCCAGCCAGCGGTCGACGTCGAAGTTGTAGAACTGCTTGGTCCAGATCAGCCCGGCGACGGCCTGCCGGTGCACCCTGCGCTCGGCCTCGGTGGCACTGTCGGGAAGCAGCCCGTGGTGATAGGCGTCGGCCTCGGATCGCCTGGCCGCCAGCACGTTTCGCGCCCCGCTGCCGACGTCCGGGGGTTGTGGGGTCAGGTCGCGCACACCCGCGGGCTCGTCGACCGAGGCGGCCAGCCGGACGACGATCTCCGCCTCGCCGTGTCCGGCCAGGTCGAGCACGTAGTGCAGGCCGAGACGGGTGCCGGTCAGCGCCGGGTTGACCGTCGCGGCACCGTTGACGACGTGGTCGTTGATCCCGTCCTTGGGATAGGCGGAGAGGTTCTGCGAGCCGAAGAGTTTGGCCGCATTGGTCTCGTTGTCGCAGAACAGCGGCGTCGGAGGGGCGCCGTCCGGGCCCGGGCAGGCGGCGAGCAACATGGTGCCGAGCGATTCGTGCCGGGCCACCGCGACACCGTTCTCGAGGGTGATCTCCGGACGCTCCGGCAGGGCCCGCCAGACCCAGGTGTTGCGGAACCAGAGCGTCGGAATCACGTGCAGCCGTGCGGGTCTCGCCGAGGCGTTCTGCACGTGGATGCGCATCACGATGTCGTCGGGGGCCGCCTTCGCGAACTGCACACACACCTCGGCCCAGCGTCCGCTGCCCGCCTCACCACCGGGCTCGGGGTCGAACACACCGGTGTCGAGCAGCTCGTACTCCCCCTCGTCCTGGCCCCGCGCAGCATTGCGTTCGATCAGGTCGGCGTAGGGAAAGGCGTTGAGCGGGTATGCGTATCGCCATTCCAGCCAGGACCCGGTCGGGGTGGCGTCGGTGTACCACCAGCACTCCTTGACGTCCTCGCCATGGTTGCCCTGCGGTCCGGTCAGGCCGAACATCCGCTCCTTGAGGTGATCGTCGGCCTCGTTCCACAACGCCAGGCCGAGGCAGAGCCGTTGCTGGTCGTCGCAGACGGCAGCCATGCCGTCCTCGTTCCAGCGATAGGTGCGGGAGCGGGCGTGGTCGTAGGGGAAGTACCGCCAGGCATCACCGTCGGAGCTGTAGTCCTCCCGGACGCCGCCCCAGGCCCGCTCGGCGACATAGGGTCCCCAGCGCAACCACGACGAGCGGTCACCCGCCAGCCGCTCGGCCTCGGCGTGTTCGAGCCGTTCAGGAATCACCCCCGCACGCTACCCGGCGCCGGGGGCGCACCCGCCGCGGCCAGGTAGCGCTGCCCCAGCCGCCGGACCGCCTCGGCGAGTTCGGCTGAGTCGAGCACCTCGAAGTCGGCGTCCAGCATGCCCAGCCAGAAGGCGATCGAGGCGACGTCCCGGCCGCCGATACCGACCCGGCAACGCTCGGGTCCCGACGATTCCACCGATCCCGCGATCCAGCCCCGCATCCGGGTGGCGACATGCTCGGCGGGGGCCGCGACCTCGACCCGGGCGACCACGCTCAGCCGCGCCTGACGCGTCTTGTCGGCGACCCAGTCGGCGACGTCCGGCGCCGGCAGCTCCCGGGCCCGGAACCGGTGACCCATCGAATGCACCTCGTGCATGCGGTCGACCCGGAAGGTGCGCCAGTCCTGCCGGACGACGTCGAAGGCGACCAGGTACCAGCGCTGCCCGAGGTTGACCAGCCGGTACGGCTCCACCCGCCGCTCGCTCTGTTCGCCGGTGTAGGAGGCGTAGCCGAACCGCACGATCTCGCGGCCGTCGGAGGACTCGGCCAGCGCGGCGAGCACCGCGGCACCGACCTTCGGCCCATGTCGCGTCCGGCTCGGCCTCGAAGTGGCGTTCTGCATCAGATCCACTTGCCGGGCAAGGCGTTTGGGCAGAACCTGACGGAGTTTGGCGAGCGCCTGCGAGGTGTGGTCCTCCTCCCCCGCCACGCCACCGGCGGCGCTCTGCAGCGCGACCACGACGGCGACCGCCTCGTCGTCCTCGAGCAGCAGCGGCGGCATCGCCGTGCCGGCAGCCAGCCGGTAGCCACCCACCGGCCCGCGGGTCGCTTGCACCGGATACCCCAACTGCCGCAACCGATCCACGTCATTGCGCACCGTCCGCTGGGTCACCCCGAGCCGGACGGCCAGCTCCGGACCGGGCCATTCACGCGGGGTCTGCAGCAGCGAGAGCAGACTGAGCAGCCGCCGGGAAGTTTCTGCCATGTCTTTCAGACTAGATGCGAATCAGGAAAGAAACATTCCTGTATCCCTCCTAGCGTCCCTGCCATGACAACAACCACTGAACGATTCGCCGACCCCCTTCTCGGACCGGCACCCGTGTCCGGATCCCGGCGCTGGTGGGGGTTCGCGGCGATCATCGCGGCGTCCATCCTGAACATCCTCGACTCGACCCTGGTCAACGTGGCCGGACCCTCGATCCGGCAGGACATGCACCTGTCCACCGCGGCCCTGGAGTGGATCGCCGCCGCGTACACCCTCGCCCTCGCCATCGGGCTGATGACCGGTGCCCGGCTCGGCGACATGTTCGGCCGCAAGCGCCTGTTCCTGATCGGGCTGAGCGGTTTCGTGGCGACCTCGGTGGCGTGCGCGCTCGCCCCGAACGCCGAGGCACTGATCGGTTCACGGGTACTGCAGGGCCTTTCCGCTGCGCCGGTGCTGCCGCAGGTGTTCGGGCTGCTGCGGGCGGTGTTCCCGGCCGAGCACCTGGGCAAGGCCTTCGGCGCGATGGGTCCGGTGATCGGCATCGCCACGGTGCTCGGACCGGTCGTCGCCGGTCTGCTGATCGACGCCGACATCGCCGGTACCGGCTGGCGGTCGCTGTTCGGCATCAACATCCCGATCGGGGTGTTCGCGATCGTGGTCGCGGCCAAGGTGCTGCCCGCCGAGGTCCCGGTCCAGCGCGGTCTGCGGCTCGACCTGGTCGGTGCCGGACTGCTCGCCGCGTCCAGTGCCGCCCTGCTGTTCCCGCTGATCGAGGGACGCACCCTGGGCTGGCCGGCCTGGAACTTCGCGGTGATGGCCCTCTCGCTGGCCGGCCTGGTCGCCTTCGGTCTGCAGCAGCGGGCCCGGATCCGCTCCGGACGTCAGCCGCTGGTCGAGTTCTCGGTGCTGCGCAAGCGGTCCTACGTCTCCGGCGTCGCCTTCGTGATGGTGTTCTTCGCCGCGCTGGTCGGGTTCAGCCTGGTTGTCGGTCTCTTCCTGCAGCTGGGTCTGGGCATGTCCGCGCTACGGGCCGGCCTGTACCTGGGTGCGATGGCGATCGGCACCTTCTTCGGCGCCGGCGTCGGCGCCTGGGCGACCACCGCGGTCGGCCGCCCGATCCTGCACGTCGGGCTCACCGTGATGGCGATCGGCACCGCGACCCTGCTGTTCGCCCTGGAGCGGGCGAGCACGATCGGGGCGTGGCAGATGACTCCCGGGCTGGCCGTGTTCGGGCTCGGCATGGGCATGATCTTCGTGCCGCTGTTCAGCATCGTGATGGGCGAGATCAACGACCGCGAGGTCGGCTCGGCCAGCGGGCTGTTGCAGTCACTCGAGCAGCTCGGCGCCTCGCTCGGGGTGGCCGTGCTGGGCACGGTGTTCTTCGGTCTGCTCCG
>DAIOVT010000101.1:0-10438 GCA_036758885.1 Kineosporiaceae bacterium | reverse complement strand
GGCGGCCGGTCTCGAGGTTGCCGACCAGCTGGCCCGCGACATCGAACAGCTACCGGTCCAGCGGCGCTCCGAGCCGGACGCCGCGACGTCCACCGAGCCCCCGCCGGCCGCCGCCGGGCCGCAGGCCCGGACCAGCTGAGGACGGCGGGCGCGGACCGGCCGAGCCGTCAGGGACGGGAGGGCAGCGCCTTCTCGAAGAGCCAGGGCGTGAGCCGGGCCTCGGCCAGCGGGGAGGCGTACCCGCCGACGTGCACCAGGAAGCCGTCGGTGTCGACCAGCCCGTAGGCGTTCTGCGCCGTCCAGGACCGCAGCAGCGCGAAGAACGCCGTGTCGCCGATCGTGGTGCGCAGCACGTGCAGGGCCAGCGCGCCGCGTTTGTAGACCCGGTCGTCGAACATCAGCTCGGGGCCGGGGTCGGTGAGCAGTAGGTCCTGCGGGCTGCGGGCGAGCTGGTCGTAGTGCTGCTGGGCGTGCGCCGCGGCCGGCCGCCCGCCGGAGAACTCCGACCACAGCCACTCGCTGTAACAGGCGAACCCCTCGTGCAGCCACATGTCCCGCAGCCGGGCCACGGTCAGGCTGTTGCCGAACCATTGGTGCGCCAGTTCGTGCGCGACCAGGCGTTCGTTCGCCCAGCCGGCCTTGACGTGGTTGCGGCCGAAACTGGACAGCTCCTGCGCCTCGAGCGGGATCTCCAGGACGTCGTCCGCGATCACCGCCCGGTAGAGGCTGAACGGGTACGGGCCGAACAGGTCGCTGAACACCTCGATCATGCGGGCCTGCTCGGCGAAGGCGGTGCCCGCCCCGGCGTGCAGGCCGTGCGGGTGCACGATCTCCAGCGCCACCGGTCTCGAGGACGACGGCACCGCGGTGTGCCGGGTGACCTTGTACCGGCCGATCTGCACGCAGGCCAGGTAGGGAGCCATCGGGTCGGGCTCGTCGAAGGTCCAGGTGGTCTGCCCGCGACGCTCGGAGCGATGGGTCAGCTCGCCGTTGCCGGCGACGTGGTAGCCCGACGGCGCGCTGATCGTCACCCTGTAGGTGGCCTTGTCGTCGCTGCGGTCGTTGCACGGGAACCAGGACGGCGCCCCGTAGGGCTGCGAACCGACCAGAACGCCGTCGGTCAGCTCCTCCCAGCCGGCCCGGCCGTTGAGACCCGGCATCGGCCGGGGCTTGCCCGAGTAGGGCACCCGCACGGTGGCCTCGCTGCCCGCGGCCAACGGCCGGGACGGCACCACGTGCAGCCGGGATCCGCTGTGCCGCACCCGTTTCGGGGCCCGGCCGGAGACGGTGATCTTGCCGACGTGCAGGTTGTACAGGTCGAGCACCACCTCGGGCGTGTCGACCAGGGCGGTGATCTCGACGGTGGCGACGCCGTCCAGGCGATTGGTCGCCGGCTTGTACTCCAGCTGCAGGTCGTAGTGACGGACCGCGTAGCGCAGGTCACCGTGCCCGGCGACGTAGGGGTCGGCGTTCAGCGGGTCGGCGTTCAGCGGGTCGGCGTTCAGCGGGTCGACATTCGCGGGCACGGCAGGACCGGGAGTGGCGGGGAGCAGGTCGGCAGGGACCGGGTCGGTACGGACGGGGTTGGCGTTGACGGCGCCGGGGCTCACCGGTGCAGCGTTCTGGCGATCTGTGTTCAAGGCATCCGTGTTCGAGAGAGGTTCGCGGTCGAGAGTTCGGTGGTCGAGAGTTCGGTGGTCGAGAGTTCGGTGGTCGAGAGTTCCGTGCGGTGGCGGCCGGCCGGTGGGTGCAGGGGGCGATCAGGCATCGCCGTCCGCCCAGGGCGCGATCGGGTTGCCGATCCACCGTGAGGAATCGGGCACCGATTCACCCCGCATCACCAGTGACGCCGGACCGATCGTCGCATGCCGCCCGATCACCGCGCCCGGCAGAACCACACTGTTCGGTCCGAGGGTCGAGCCGGCCCGCAGGGTGACCGTGTCCATGCTCAACACTCTGTCGTGGAACAGGTGGGTCTGCACCACGCAGCCCCGGTTCACCGTGGCGCCGTCACGCAGATCGACCAGATCGGTCTCGGGCAGCCAGTAGCTCTCGCACCACACACCGCGACCGATCCTGGCGCCCATGGTGCGCAACCAGGCGGTGAGCAGTGGGGTGCCCGTGGTGACCCGGGCGAACCAGGGCGCCGCAAGCTGTTCGACGAAGGTGTCGGCGAGCTCGTTGCGCCACACGAAACTGCTCCACAACGGGTGGTCGCTGCGCCGGACCCGGCCCACCAGCAGCCACTTCGCGGCGGTCGCGATCAGCGCGGCGACCAGGCCGCCGGCCATCAGCACCGCCCCGCCGGCCAGGGCGGCGGCCCACCAGCCGACGTCCAGCCACAACCTCAGCAGCGTCGCCACCACGGCCAGCACCAGGCCGGCGTGCGTCAGCGGAGCCAGCAACCGGCAGGTCTCCACCGCCGCCCGGGCCCAGCGCAGCTTGCGCGGCGGGTGGTAGGTGCGGGTCGAGTCGGCCGCGGTCCCGGTGCGGCGCAGCAGCGCCGGGGGACTGCCCAGCCACGAGGTGCCGGCCTTGGCGATACCGCGCTGCGGCGCCGCCGAGAGCACCGCCACCAGCCCCTTCTTGGGCACCTTGCGCCCCGGGGCGGCCATGCCCGAGTTGCCGACGAAGGCGTTCTTGCCCACCTTCACCTGCTCCACCCGCAACCAGCCGCCACCGAGTTCGTAGCCGCCGATCAGGGTGTCGTCGGCGAGGAAGGCCCCCGAGGCGACGGTGGTCAGGTGCGGGATCATCAGCACGGTGCTGGCCTCGACGTCCGGGCCGATCCTGGCCCCGAGCGCGCGCAACCACACCGGCGTGAGCGTGCTGGCGTACAGCGGGAACAGCCAGGTGCGCGCCTCGTCGAGCAGACGCAGCGTCGTCCAGGCCTGCCAGGCCACCCGCCCGTGCACCGGGTGGAAGCCGGGCACCAGGCCCACGGCCAGCCCCCGGACGGCGCCCAGGATGATCGCGGCCAGGGCGAGCACGGCGACCAGGCCGGAGGGGATCAGCCAGACCAGCGCCGTCCGCAACGCCTCACCGGCGGAGCCGGCCGAGCGCATCGCCGGCCAGGCGACCGCGAACCCGATCAGCACCGACAGCACCGGCAAGCCCGCGACCAGTGCCGAGGAGAGCGCGTACGCCCACTGCCACTTGCGGTTCTTCGGCGGCGGGTCGCGGTGGAACGGGCCGCGGGCCACGCCGGAGCGGCGGGCCGGGACGCCGGTCCAGTACTGCTCGCGAGGGACGGCGCCGAACACCGCGCTGCCCGGGGCGACCTCGGCGTCGGCGCCGATCGCGGTGCCCGGGGTGAGCGTGCTGCGGGCACCGACCCGGCTGCGGGCGCCGATCTCGATCCGGCCGACCTCGATGCGTCCGGCATCCATCCACCAGCCGGCCAGGTCGACCTCGGGCTCCACCGAGCAGCCGTTGCCCAGGCTGAGCATGCCGGTGACCGGGGGGATGGTGTGCAGGTCGACGTCCTTGCCCACTTCTGCCCCGAGAAGCCTTGCGTACCAACGCATCAGTGGCGCCGAAGCCACGGTCGCGGCACCGATCTCGTCGGCCAGCCGGTCGGCCAGCCAGAGCCGCAGGTGCACCTTGCCGCCGCGCGGGTAGGACCCCGGGCCGATACCGGCCAGCACCAGCCGGACGCCGGCCGCGGCGAGCAGGATGCGTCCGGGGGGGCTGAGCAGCAGCAGCACCGCCGCCAGCACCGCGAGCACGGGCGGGTGTGGCAGCCAGGCCAGCGTGCCGGTGTCACCGCCGGCGGCCGCCCGGGCCACCGCCACCGCCAGGGCCGCCCAGGTCAGCCAGCGCAACCCGGTGATGCTGCGCAACGGCCAACTGGCCACCACCTGCGCCACCTGGGTCTTCAGCGGCACCGGTGCCACGTCGCGGTTGCGCCGACCGCTCGGCGCCGCCATCTCGTCGAGGTGGGCAGCGAGGCCGGCCAGGGTGGGGTGGGCGTAGATGTCGGCGACAGTGATCTCGGGATGGGTGGTGCGCAGCCGGGACACCATCTGCGCCGCGGTCAGGCTGCCGCCGCCGAGATCGAAGAAGTCGTCGTCCACACTGCCCGCGCGCACGCCGAGCACCTCACGCCACAGGTCGCGCACCAGCGCCTGCGAACCGGCCACGTCCGGGCCGCCCTGGTCGCCGTCGTCCTCGAGCGGCCAGGGCAGAGCGTCCCGGTCGATCTTGCCCGAGGTGCGGGTGGGCAGGTCGGGGACCACCGCCAGCCGTGGTACCAGCGCGGCCGGAAGCTGTTCGCGCAGGGTGGTTCTCGCGGTCGCTGCGTCGAACTCGGCGGAGACGGTGAGATAGCCGACCAGCAGCGAGTTGCCCGATCCGGTCTTGCGGACGGCGGCCGCCGCGGCGCTCACCCCGGGCAGCGCGAGCAGCGCGCTGTCGATCTCGCCGAGCTCGATGCGCCGTCCGCCGACCTTGACCTGCTCGTCGGCGCGGCCCTGGAACAGGATGCCGGTGCCGTCGAAGCGCACCACGTCGCCGCTGCGGTAGGCACGCTGCCAGCCGAGTGTCGGCATCGGCGCGTACTTCTCGGCGTCCTTGGCCGGGTCGAGATAGCGGGCCAGGCCGACCCCGCCGATGATCAGCTGCCCGGTCTCGCCCTCGGCCACCGGGTTCTCCTGCGCGTCGACGATCGCCAGGTCCCAGCCGTCCAGCGGCAGACCGATGCGCACCGGCGGCTCGGCGGTCAGCCGGGCGGCGCAGGCGACCACGGTGGCCTCGGTGGGGCCGTAGGTGTTCCACACCTCTCGGCCCCCCGAGACCAGCCGGGCGGCCAGTTCCGGTGGGCAGGCCTCGCCGCCGAGAATCACCATCCGCACCGCGGCCAGCGCCTCGGCCGGCCACAGCGCGACCAGGGTCGGCACGGTCGAGACGATCGTGATCCGGTTGGCCAGCAGCCAGGGGCCCAGATCCATGCCGGAGCGCACCAGCGACCGCGGCGCCGGCACCAGGCAGGCGCCGTTGCGCCAGGCCAGCCACATCTCCTCGCAGGAGGCGTCGAAGGCCACCGACAGGCCGGCCATCACCCGGTCGCCGGCGCCGATCGGCTTGTCCTGCAGGAAGAGTCGCTCCTCGGCGTCGACGAAGGCGGCCGCGTTGCGATGGGTGACCGCGACACCCTTGGGTGCCCCGGTGGAGCCTGAGGTGAAGATCACCCAGGCGTCGTCCGCGGGGGACGGGTCACGGTCCTCTGGGGCGGCGTCCAGGCGCCGCGCCTCGACCTGCAGTCCGGCACCGAGCACCGCGGCGACATCGGCCTCGCCGAACACCGTGCGGGCCCGCTCGTCGGGGTCGTCGGCGTCGACGGGCACGTAGGCGCCGCCGGCCAGCAGCACCCCGAGGATCGCCACGTACAGGTCGGTCGTGCCCGAGGGGATCCGGACGCCGACCTTGTCACCTGTGCCGACGCCGATCTCGGTGAGCGAGTCGGCGACCTCCTCGGCGGCCTCGATCAGCTCGGTGTAGGTCAGCACCAGCACGCCGTTGTCGACCGCCGGCTCGTCGGGGTACTTCTCCGCCGTGATCCGGAGGATGTCGACCAGGGTGCGGGGGTCGGGCGCTCGATCGCCGCGCAGCAACGGGCTCACAGTTCCAGCATCCAAACGCTTGCGGTCAGTCACGCCGGCCGGCCTTCGTCGAGTGGGCGAGCACCAGGCGCGCGTCGAGCGCGGCCGCCACCCGCATCACCATGTCGAGCGGCGCGGAGGCCTTGTCCCCGCGCTCGAAGGCGTTCAGCCACTGCCTGCCCACCTGGGCCCGGTCGGCGAGGTCGGCCTGGGTCAGGTCGGCGGCGCGACGAAGATCACGCAACAGCGGGCCGACCTCTCCGGGTCGCTTGGCGCGAACCTTTGTCGTCATTCGGCGACACTAACATCATGTCGCCGAACGGCGACATTCGGCGTTCGGCGGGTCGGTGTGGGTTCAGTCGTCGAGCGCCTTGAAGATGGCCATCTGGCGCGATGCGTCCTCCGGGTCGTCGGCGCACCAGAGCACCTCGATACCGGTGTTGACCAGCGTCCAGGCCCGGGCGAGTTCGATGTCGATGCCCATCGTCTCGGCCATCAGCTGCAGCCGGTGGCGTACCGACCAGCGCAACGCGGCCCCGGTGCCCAACTCCTCGAACCGGTTGCGCAGCACCGGCTGGATCTCCCAAGCCGGGTGTCCGGCAAGGGGTTTGGGGTCGATGGCGAGCCAGGGTTCGCGTTCGCCGGCGAGCACGTTCTCGAAGTGCAGGTCGGTGTGCAGCATGCGTGGTTCGCCGGCGTCGGCGAACAACTCGGCGGCCAGTGAGCGCACCCGGGTGGCCACCCGGCGGGGCACCCGCGGGTCCTGACCCAACTGCTCCAGGTGCGGGTCGAGGAACTCGGCGAGCGGCTGCAGTTGCGGCGGCGCCGCAACGTTGAGCCGTACCAGCAGCGTGCCGATGATCTCGCAGGCCTCGTCGGTCCAGACCTCGGCGCGATCCAGGTCGCGGTCGGCGTCCAGACGCTCGAGCAGCAGCGTCGCCTCCCGCGGCCGGGCCGCCACCAGCCGGACGGCGCCCGCGCCGTCCCACAGCCGCAGGGCCAGCGCCTCGTGCTCGGCCTGGTGATGCGGCCAGCCGATCTTGAGTGCCAGCGGGGCGCCGTCACGGGAGACCGGCAGCACCATCGCCGTCCAGCCGGTCATCGCCGGACCGGTGACCGTGAGTCGCCAACGCTCCAGGCTCGCCTCGATCAGGCCCGGCACCCCGCGCAGCCAGTCCGGGCCCGAGGGGCCGCCGTCCGGCTCGTAGCCGGCGATCTGCTCGGCCCATGCCTGCGGGATCAGCTCACGCACCGGCAGAGTGTCTCAGCCGGTCAGTCCCCTGCTGACCAGATCGTGCCGGCCGGATTCTGGTTGGACGGCGACTGCGCACGGTGGCGCAGAATGTTCGGCGTGACGCTCAGCATCGGCCCCTACCGGTTCGCCGCACCAGTCGTCCTCGCGCCGATGGCCGGGGTCACCAACCAGGCCTTCCGGCGGCTCTGTCTCGACCTGATGACCGCAGCGGCGGGGGATCCGGCGTCCGGCACGTCCGGGCCCGGTGCCTTCGTCTCGGAGATGGTCACCTAGCGCGCCCTGGTCGAGCGCACGCCCGAATCGATGCGGCTCATCGCCCACGACCCCGACGTGCACCCGCGGTCGGTGCAGCTGTACGGGGTGGACCCGGGCACCGTGGCCGCCGCGGTGACGATGCTGGTCGAGGAGGATCGGGCCGACCACATCGACCTGAACTTCGGCTGCCCGGTGCCGAAGGTCACCCGCAAGGGCGGTGGCTCGGCGCTGCCGTGGAAGCACGAGCTGTTCCGGGCGATCCTGGCCCAGGCGGTACGGGTGGCGGCGCCGGCCGGGGTGCCGGTGACGGTCAAGATGCGCAAGGGCATCGACGATGATCACCTCACCTACCTGGAGGCGGGCCGGATCGCCGAGGGGGAGGGCGTCGCCGCGGTGGCTCTGCATGCCCGAACGGCCTCGCAGTACTACTCCGGGGTCGCCGACCGGCGGGCGATCGCGGCGCTCAAGGAGGCGGTGACCACGATCCCGGTGCTCGGCAACGGCGACATCTGGGTCGCCGAGGACGCCCTGTCGATGATGGCGGAAACCGGTTGTGACGGCGTGGTGGTCGGTCGCGGCTGCCTCGGCCGGCCCTGGCTTTTCGCCGATCTCGCCGCCGGTTTCGCCGGGTCGCCGCAGCGGGTACGGCCCAGCCTCGGTGAGGTGATCACCGTGCTCCGCCGGCACCTGGTGCTGCTCGAGGCGCACTACCGCGACAACGGCGCGGAGGACCCGCAGACCCACGCCTGTCGCGACATCCGCAAGCACATCGCCTGGTACCTCAAGGGGTACTCGGTGCGGCAGGAGCACCGCGCGGGTCTGGCGATGGTGGAATCGATCGCCGGCTTCGACGCGCTCGCCGCCCAGCTCGATCTCGACCAGCCCTACCCGGGCGAGGTGGCCGAGGCGCCGCGGGGCCGGGCCGGGTCACCGCGCACGGTGGCGCTGCCGCACGGCTGGCTGGACTCGCCGGACCTCGACCCGGTGAGCGCAGAACGGCTCGGCGAGGCCGAACTGTCGGTCTCCGGCGGATGAGCCGGCCCGGGCCGGGTGCGAGCCCGGTGGCCGCCGGGGCGGCCGAGGACGACGACGCGCCCGGCTACGGCGCCCACGACCGGCAGCGTTGGGTGGCCGAGCCGCCGAAGGGCACCGACCGCGGCCCGTTCGCCCGGGACCGGGCCCGGGTGCTGCACTCCGGGGCGTTGCGCCGGCTGGCGGCCAAGACCCAGGTGGTCGATCCGCAGACCGACGACTTCGTCCGCAACCGGCTGACCCATTCCCTCGAGGTCGCCCAGGTCGGCCGGGAGCTCGGCCAGGCGCTCGGCTGCGCCCCCGACGTCGTCGAAACCGCTTGCCTGGCACACGATCTCGGGCATCCACCGTTCGGGCACAACGGTGAGGCGGTGCTCAACGAACTGGCCGCCGACATCGGCGGGTTCGAGGGCAACGCGCAGACGCTGAGGTTGCTGACCCGGCTCGAGCCCAAGGTGTTCGACCCGGTCACCGGTCGTCCGGCCGGGCTCAACCTGACCCGGGCCGGCCTGGACGCCTGCACCAAGTACCCGTGGCAGAGCGGCGACGGCCCGTCCGGCGGACCGGCCGCCAAGTTCGGTGTCTACGCCGAGGACCTGCCGGTCTTCACCTGGCTGCGCGAGGGGGCGGCATCGACGGACGGCGGTTCTCCGCGGCGGAGCGCTCGGCGCTGCGTCGAGGCCCAGGTCATGGACGTCTCCGACGACATCGCCTACAGCGTGCACGACGTCGAGGACGCCGTGGTCGGCGGTCTGCTCGACCCGGCTTCGCTGGCCGACCCGGGGGTGATCGCCGAGGTGGTGGCGCGCACCCAGGAGTGGTACCTGCCCGACGCCCCGGCGGCGGAACTGACCGAGGCCCTGGCCCGACTGCGGGCGCTGCCCGCCTGGGTCGGCGGGTTCGACGGCGGACGGCGCTCCCTGGCCGCGCTGAAGGACCTGACCAGCCAGCTGATCGGACGCTTCACCCGGGCCGCCGAGGCCGCCACCCGCGCCTGCCACGACCCGTCGCCGGTCCGGCTCACCCGGTACGCGGCCGACGTGGTGCTGCCGCGGCCGACCAGCTGCGAGATCTCGATGCTCAAGGGCATCGCCGCGGTGTTCGTGATGACCCTGGCCGAGCGCCGTCCGCTGTATCAGCGCCAGCAGGACGTGCTGGCCGAGTTGTACGCCGTGCTGCTCGAGCGAGGTGAGGGGGCACTGGCGCCGCAGTTCGCTGCCGACTGGCGGCTGGCGGCCGAGCGCCCGGACGCCGACCGCGCCTGCCGCAGGGTGGTGCTCGACCAGATCGCGTCGCTGACCGATCCGGGCGCCATGGCCTGGCACGAACAGCTCACCCGTGGGTGAGGCCAGTTGGTGAGTGCCCGTGGGTGCGTCGCCGACGAGCAGGTCAGCCGACCCGTACCGCCAGCTCGTCGAGGAAGGCATCGATGTCGTCCAGGTCCTCCGGCTGCAGCCCGATCCCGGTGCGCGGGGAGAGCAGCAGCACCGGCACCCCGGCCCGGCGCAGCCGGTCGAGCATCGGGCCGTGCTCCGGGATCGCGTCGTCGTCGGTCCAGATCAGCGGACGGCGCTCGACCTCGACGGTGTGCAGCGCGGCGTCCAGCTTCTGGGTGGCGGCCTTGGCCAGGTGGCTGCCGAGGCCGCTGAACGCGGTCGGCAGTCGCGGCAACCCGAGCGAGGCCTCGATCTGAGCGATGTGATCGACCCAGGTGGTTGCCCAGCGCACCTCGACGGCACCGCCGGTGGCCATCGCCCGTACCCGGTCGACCATGGGCTGCGCCCAGCGCAACCGATAGCTCACGCCGTCCACCACCGCACGCGCCTGGTCGGGACTGACGTCCCAGCCGGGACGTGCCGCGTTCAGGACACCGTCGACATCGAGGAGCCACACGGGCATCCCGAACGCCGGGCCGGTTCGCGTGATGGACATATGGGGAAGTCTGTCGCACCGCCGCGCTCCGCGCAGCGGAACGACGCGAGTGACACCGTGGCGTGTCGCGCCGGCCGGGTCGGTGCCGGCCCGCGACCGGGTGCTGCGCCGGGCGACCTACACTTCGCCTGTGAGGATCCGCCGGGACGACGTCGCCGCCGTCCGGGAGCGGGCGCGGATCGAGGAGATCATCGGTGAGCGGCTGACCCTGCGCTCGGCCGGGATCGGCTCGCTGAAGGGCTTGTGCCCCTTCCACGACGAGAAGACGCCGTCCTTCAATGTGCGCCCTCAGCTGGGGGTTTGGCACTGCTTCGGCTGCGGCGAGGGCGGGGACGTCATCTCCTTCGTGCAGAAGCTCGACCAC
>DAIOVT010000100.1:6151-10465 GCA_036758885.1 Kineosporiaceae bacterium | reverse complement strand
CCGATAAAGATCGACTCTCACAGAGACTGGATCAGTTCTCGGGGTCCGGCCACACGACCTGATTCGATGACGCTGCGCACGATGTCGACCATGTGCTGCAACGGGTGGCCGGCGGCCACGTCCTCCTCGTAGGACGCCAATCTCTCGTACCAGCCCCCGGGGGAAATCGGATACGACCATCCCCATCCGCGTACCGACATGCGCCCACCGTCTCACGTCGGCGAGACCGGCGATGGTCAGCGCCAACTCTCGATGAGGACGTCACGGCGCGCGACACCGGCGTCGTCCAGCCGACTCGCGACAGCGGTGACAAGCCGCTTGGACCCGCAGGCGTAGAACCTCGCCCCCGGTACCTGTTGGGCGACCTGCCCGACGACATGCTCGAACTGATCGGGACCGACCGCCTCGTACCGGGAGACCAACGGCGCCAGCTCCCGTCGGTACAGATGCTCACCCCGCTGAACCTGCACAACGGTGATGTCGTACCCGCTCCGCCGAGCTGCCTCGAGGATCAGCGAGCGGAACGGCGCCATCCCGACGCCGCCCGCAAGCAACACGAACGGCCGCGAAACGTCTTCCGGCAGAACGGTTTTGCCGCCGGTGAAGAATCCCCGTCGTACTCGTGCAGCTTGCGGGTGAAGGTGATCGAGGTGCCGAACGTCCTCACGAAACCACCGCCCGCGCGAGGTTTCGCCGTTGGCGCGACCGGTCGGCGACGGTGAGGATCACCAGGGCCACGAGGATCCAGGCAACCAGGACGAGCACGCCGGTGACGAGCCCGTCGTTGTGGAAGTAGGAATGGCCCCGTAGTGCCCGCAGCCCGACGCCGACGGGCAGAACGTGAGCGAGCGGTTCGAGCCAGGCGGGCAGGAACGCCGGTGGCAGGGTGCCGCCGCCAGAAGCATTGCCCAGGATCAGCAGCAGGACGGCGGAGGGCATCGTCCCGGCCGGGCCGAGCAGCCTGATGATGGTCATCGCGGCTCCGGCGACGGCGGCGGCCATCAGTGTGATGACCAGGGCGAGCGCGGCGAGGTTGCCCGGCAGGGCGCCGAAACCGGTGCTGCCGGCGACCAGCGCGACGATCACCCCGCTGAGGACGGCGAACACCCCCGCCGCGGTGAGGCGGCGGCGCAGCGGCAGTACCGGCCCGGCGGCGTAGGAGATCTGGGCGAACAGGAAGCCGGCGAGCACAACGCCGAACCCCGCGTAGAAAGTGGACAGGCCCGCGGTGTCATTCGGCGAGACGGGCAGTGTGTCGACCATCGAGAGTTCCCTTGCGCCGGTGGCCGCACCGGCGAGCCGGGTGAACGGGCCGGTCAGGGCGCCGGTGACCGAGGGACCGTTCGCGCCGGCTACCAGCAACGTGGCCTGGCCGGGCAGCCACACCCCGAAGACCTCTCGGTGCTGCAGTGCAGTCTCGGCCGCTGCCCTGCTGGGAAGGCCGATCACCCGGAACTCGCCCGCGGCCATGCCGTCGAGTGCCCGCTGCACCCCGGCCGCGGCGCCGGCGTCAGCGGTGGTCTCGGCGATGACGGCGACCGGAAGGTCATGCGGCCGGGGCGCGTGGAAGGCGGCGAGAAAGACGGTCACGAAGATGACGCCGATGATCAGGCCGACCGCGACCGGGATGGCTGCGGCCTTGAGACCGGTCTCGGCGTGCTCCACGTGGCTTTCGTCCGGAGCGGCGAGGACGGCGTTTGCCTCGGTCAGAGGTGTGTCGTGATGGTCGTGCGTCGAGTGCGGCACGGATGCTCCTCGGTGGGGCGCCGCAGGCTGCAGGGAGTTCGCCGGTTCCAGCGGTTCCACATGCACCTCTGCGACGGGGTTGTCAGAGAGATGCCGTGGCCACTCACGCGGGACGTATGGCTTCGTTCGCCGGACCACCAAGCCGGCCGCCTCACGTCTTCTCGGCAGCAAGAAGTTAGCACACCCTAACTAGGTCGACTTCGTTCGGCCGATCCGAGGACATACCTGGAGAATCCGGGCGAAGACCGCGGGGCTCGCCGTCCGGATGTCGTCATCGGGGAAGATCGGACGGCGCTCAGCGGTCGGATCTTCCCCAATCCGCCTGTGGGGCAACGACTCAGCGATCGCAGGGTTTGGACTGTCATCAGGCGGGTACGTCGCGACCATGGGCGGATCTGAATGCTGCCTTCGGACGCCGAGGTGCGAATTCGGCGCCCGGACGACGGTCTGCGATCCACCTTCACAGAGCGCCGGTCAATGCGCCGAAGGCCTACCGAGGAGGAGGCGTCATGCCACAGCAACGCTGGAGCGCCAAGCGAGAGCGCCAGTACGACCACATCAAGAAGGGGCTTCTCGATCGTGGTGAGAGCGAGGACACCGCTGAGGAGATCGCCGCGCGCACCGTCAACAAGGAACGCGCCCGGCATGGTGAGTCACGCGAGGCCAGCCGCAGCTCCACCCAGGACATCTCGCGGCGGACTGCGCAGCCACCGCGGTCCGGGCGGTCGCACCAGGGCGCAGCTGTACGAGGAGGCCAAGAACAAGAACATCAAGGGGCCGCTCTCGAATGACCAAGGCGGAACTCGAACGCGCGGTCGGACGCTGACCGACCTGCTCGACACCGCGTCATGCCCGCCTCACGGCTCGTCGCCGTCCAGGCTCGCCGCGTGTCTCATCGCCAGTGCAGCGACCAACACCCAGAGCAGGATGAAGACCATCAGCGAGCCGCTCATGACCCAGATCGCCCAGACCCTGCCCAGCACGAGGTCGAACACCAGGAACAGCGCCCCGCTGGTGGTCACCACGAAGACGAGCAGACCCGCGAGCGCACACAGATGCGCGGCAGCCACCAGCCAGGGGCGCATCCGCCGGCGGAAGAGGATGCGATGGAAGGCCACCGGCGCAATGACCAGGGCGGTGGAGAGGACGGATCCGCACAGCACCAGGAGATACGTGTTCTGCTGACCATGCGTCAGGGATTCGAAGCGCTGCGAGAACGGCACCGTGAGCAGGAAGGCAGAGAATCTGCACCCCCGTCTGGGTCACCCGCAGCTCTTGGAGAAGCTCCGCCCAATTGCGGTTGATGCGTTCGTCCGACGGTGGACCGGTCACCTGCATGACCGAGTGGTACCCGGTCCGGCGTTCCGTACACCCAGCGCGGGGACGCTGCGCTTGACCTTCCCCTTGGGGGAACACCGAGGCTCCCGTTCCAGGCGCACCCGGCGCCGACGGCGAGAGGATGACCGCGTGTTGAGCATCGGCGAGTTCGCGCGAGCGAGCGGGTTGAGCACCAAGGCGCTGCGTCTGTACGACGAGCTCGACCTGCTCAGACCGGCGGAGGTGGAGCCGCGCAACGGCTACCGCTTCTACTCCCCCGAGCAGATCGACCAGGCTCGGCTGGTGGCTCGGCTGCGATCGGCGGGCGTACCACTGCCGCGGATCGCGGCGATCATCGCGGCGCCCACACCGCAGGTGGCTGCGGACGAGGTGCTGTCGTACTGGCGCCACGTCGAGGCCGAGCGGGCATCGGCCCGCGAGGTCATCACGTCTCTCGTCGCTCTTCTGCAAGGAGGCGACACCATGAGTCCCACCCTCGGCATCACCCTCGAGAACCTGATCAGCGGCGTCCAGGACGACCTGCCGGACGGCGACGGGCTGAGCCGGATCACCGAGGCCCGGCTCCGCGCCAAGGCGCTGGCCGATCTCGGCGACCAGCTGATCGACCACTACGTCGGCGAGGCCAAGCTGGCCGGCGCATCCTGGCCGCAGATCAGCGCCGCGCTCGGCGGGGCCGACAACGCCGACTCCACCGGCAGTGCCGACCCGGCCGGGCGGGGGCGCCGTCCGGCGAATGCCTTCGAGCGCTTCACCGACCTGAACCGGCACGCCGTGGTGCTGGCCCAGGAGGCCGCCCGGACGCATCGGCACGAGCTGATCGGCACCGACCATCTGCTGCTCGGCCTGCTCGCCGAACCACGGGGACTCGCGCACCAGCTGTTGATCGCGAAGGCCGGCTCGGAGCAACAGGCCCGCAACGCGATCGAGCAGACGATGGCGCCGCTCGGGCAGACCGCGTTGCAGGGGCACATCGCCTTCGCCCCCGACTGCAAGCTGGTCATCGAGCAGGCCCTGCGGGCCTCCGCAGACCTCGGCCACGAGCACGTCGGCACCGAGCACACCCTGCTCGGACTGCTCCGGGTCGAGCAGAGCCCGGCCGCGCAGATCCTGCGCGACCTCGGCTTCACCGCCGACGACCTGCTCGAGACCGTCAGGAGCGAGGTGGACGGCGCGGCCTGACGCACCGGACAACGGGTCTCAGGCCGCGGGCAGGGATCCTCGCCGGGCGAA
>DAIOVT010000100.1:0-6141 GCA_036758885.1 Kineosporiaceae bacterium | reverse complement strand
ATCTCCGAGGCCGTGGCAATCAGCGCCGGCAGGTGCTCGGTGACCAGGGTCTCGACCGAGGTCTCGGCCGCGTGCACGGTGACGTTCAGGGCGGCCACAACGTCGCCGTCGCCGTTGCGCAACGGCGCGGCGATCGATCGGACGCCGGCCGCCAGTGCCTCGTCGGTCAGACACCAGCCACGGGCCCGCACCTCGCGCAGCTCGGCGAGCAGTTCCGGCAGTGGCGGCGCGTACCGCACGGAGACCCCGGATCGGGACGGTTCGGCGATCACGGCGGCGACGTCGTCCTCGGGCAGCGCGGAGAGCAGCACCTTGCCCAGCGAGGTCGACGTCGCCGGGAAGCGGGTACCGATGGTCACCGCCAGCGCGATCAGCTTGGGCACCGGCACCCGGGCGATGTAGATGATGTCGGACCCGTCGAGCTGCGCGATCGAGGAGGACTCCCCCGTGCGCGCGACCAGGGCCTCCATGTGCGGCCGGGCGATGTCCCACAGACCCATCGAATGCACGTAGGCCATGCCGAGCTCGATCACCCGCGGAGTGAGTGACCAGCCCGAGCGCACCGAGCGCACGTAGCCGACCTCTTCCAGGGTCAGCAGGATCCGCCGCACCGTCGGCCGGGCCAGCGCGGTGCGCTCGGCCAGCTCCGACATGGTCAGCACCGGCTCACGGGCGTCGAAGGCACGGATCAGGTCAAGACCACGCGCCAGCGCCTCGATGAAGTCCGGCCCCTTGCCCCGTTCGGCCACTGCACCTCCAGCATCCGTGCCACTCGTCGGTCTCGCTCAAGAGCCCCCGATCCGGACGGCGCCCGGCCGCAGTCTATGGCCCACCCGGTCCGCCGGACCGCTGTCCGGCCAGGCCGCCACGCCCGCCCCCGAGCCGGACGCCGAACCTGTGAATCACCCCGGAAACCGCCATCACTGGTTGAGAAGTCATTGACTTCAGGGGGTGACCTGAAGCACAGTATCGCGATACGGACAGTTGACCGCCAGACGGACAGGGACTCTTTGTGACCGGGACGACCACATGGACGGGAACCGCAGAATGACCGCAACGACTAGGGGGCCACTGAGCGGACTGCTCGTCGCGGACTTCTCCCGGATCCTCGCCGGGCCCTACGCCACCATGCTTCTTGCCGATCTCGGCGCCGAGGTGATCAAGGTCGAGGGGCCGGGCGGTGACGACACCCGCTCATGGGTGCCGCCCACCCGCGAGGACGTCTCCACCTACTACCTGAGCATCAACCGCAACAAGCGCTCGATCGTGCTGGACCTCAAGAACGCCGAGGACCTCGCCCTGGCCGGCGAGCTCGCCGAGCGGGCCGACATCATGATCGAGAACTTCCGCCCCGGCGGTCTGGCCAAGTACGGCCTCGACTACACCAGCGTCGCCGCCACGAACCCAGCGCTGATCTACGCCTCGATCAGCGGCTTCGGCGCCGGCGGCGGCGCGCATCTGCCCGGCTACGACCTGATGGTGCAGGCGATCTCGGGACTGATGAGTCTGACCGGCTCCCCCGACGGCCCGCCGTTCCGGGCCGGCATCTCGGTGTTCGACGTGATGACCGGCATGCACGCGCTGATCGGCATTCTCGCCGCGCTGCACGAGCGCGAGACCTCGGGCCAGGGCCAGCACGTCGAGGTGAACCTGCTCGCCTCGGCACTCTCCGGACTGGTCAACCAGACCGGCGCCTACGTCGCCGGCGGGGTCACCCCGCACCGCATGGGCAACGCCCACCCCAGCCTGTTCCCCTACGAACCACTGCCCGCCTCGGACGGCGACATCATCATCATCTCCGGCAACGACCGGCAGTTCGCCACCCTGTGCGACGCGCTCGGCGCCCCCGAACTGGCCACCGACCCGCGGTTCCGCACCGTCGGCGACCGGACGGCGAACCGCGAGATCCTGCGCCCGCTGCTGGAACGCCAACTCGCCCGGCACACCCGCGAGGAGTGGTTCGACATCCTGATCAAGGCCGGGGTGCCGGCCGGTCCGATCAACTCGATCGCCGAAGGAGTGCAGTTCGCCGACGGCATCGGTCTCGATCCGGTGGTCGAGGTCGGCGAGGGCGAACGCGCCGTCCCGTTGGTGCGCAACCCGATCCGGTTCTCCCGGTCCGCCGCGCAGTACCGGATGCCGCCACCGACCACCGGCGAGCACGACGAGCAGTTGCGTGCCTGGCTGGCGACACCCCAGGACGAGGCACAGGACGAGGCGCAGCGATGAGCGAGCCGACCTTCCCGACGTCCCTGGGCATGTCGACGTCCTCGTCGATCTCGTTGCTGGGCAAGGACTTGGCCGGCGAGCTGATGGGCAATGTCAGCCTGACCGAACTGGTCTACCGCATGGTCACCCTGCGCACCCCGACGCCCGGCCAGGTGCGCATGCTCGACGCGTGTCTGCTGGCGCTGGCCGATCACGGCTTCACCCCGACCGCGATCGCGGCCCGGCTGACCTACCTCTCCGCACCCGACTCGGTGCAGGGCGCCATGGCCGCCGGACTGCTCGGCGGCGGCTCGCGCTTCCTCGGTGTCACCGAGGACTGCGGACAGTTCCTGCACCAGGTGATCTCGGGGCTGGACGTTGTGCCTCACACCGAGGCCGGCTGGGACGACGCCGCCCGCGAGGTGGTCACCCGGGCCCGCTCGGAGAAGCGGATCATTCCCGGACTCGGTCACCCGGTGCACAAGGAGCTCGATCCCCGGACGCCGGCGCTGGTCCGCATCGCTCACGAAACCGATTGCTACGGGCCGCATCTGGCCCTGTTCGAGGCGATCGGCCGGGTACACCCCGAGATCATCGGACGGCGCCTGGTGCTCAACGGCGCCGGAGTGGTCGGCGCCGCACTGGCCGATCTGGACCTGCCCCAGGAACTCCTTCGCGGCTTCGCCCTGCTGGCCCGGGCGGCCGGCCTGCTGGGCCAGCTCGCCGAGGAGCTGCGCATGCCGGTGGGCATGCAGACCTACATGTTCGTCGAGCAGCACGCCGAGTTCGTCGACCCGGCGACGTTGCTCGAGACCGACCCCGACGCCGAGACGTAGCCGCAGCCGTCCGGAACCGACGAAAGCGCCTGAGCTCGAAGGAGAGAGGACGCATGGCCAAGATCGTCGCCATTCTCGCCACCACCCATCATCCGTTCTACTACCGCACCAGCCAGTTGCCCGCCGACGAGGCACCACCGTTCGCGGCGGAGTGGATCAGCAAGATCACGTCCTACCGTCAGACCCTGACCCGGGCCCGGCCGGACGTTCTGGTGATGGTCGGCTCCGACCACTTCCATCAGCTCTGGCTGGACAACATGCCGCAGTTCCTGGTCGGCAAGGCGCCGTTCTACGATGCCAACTGGGAGAACGAGATCCGTGAGTTCGGCATGCCGAAGCTCTTTCTCAAGGGCGACGAGGAACTCTCCGCCTACATGCTGCGCCAGGGTCTGGACCGCGGCTTCGACCTGGCCTTCTCGAACGAGCTGCGCATCGACCACTCGATCACCTGCCCGATCCTGACGGTGCGTCCGGAGGCGGACCTGCCGATCGTGCCGATCTACACCAACATCTTCGCGCCGCCGCTGCCGCAGCCCGAGCGGTTCGTGCAGCTCGGCCGGACGATCCGCGAGATCGTCGAGTCCTGGCCGAGCGAGCTGCGGGTCGCGGTGATCGGCTCCGGTCACCTCTCGCTCGAGCTCGGCGGGCCCCGGCAGTTCGGCCCGACCGGTCCGGACCCCGAGTTCGACGCCCGGGCGGTCGAGTGGATCGCGAACGGTGACATCGACGATTGTCTGAAGAACGTGACCCTGGAGAGCCTGCACGCCCCGGGCAACGCCACCCACGGCTTCATGGACTTCATGCTGATGATGGGCGTCGCCGGCTACTCGAAGGCCGCTTACGCCGACAACCTGAGCCTCTTCCACACCATGGAGGCCTACTTCACCTGGTACCCGCACCCGGAGCTGATCGACGCAGGGCAGCCGGAACCGGCTCTGCCGGAAGGCAACACGACCGGAGGCCGGGCATGAGCAAGTACCTGCTGAACAAGTTCCTGTTCACCGTCGACCGCGATCACGAACTGACCGAGCGCTACCGCGAGGAGCCGGCCGCACTGGTCACCTGGTGGGAGCAGGAGATGGCCAACCGGCTGCTCAACTGCATAGACGCCGAACGCAGCACCTGGCTCTCGTTCACCGACGAGGAGCGCACCGCCCTGGCCGGCCACGACCACGTCAAGCTCTTCGAGCTGGGTGCGCACCCGTTCCTCACCCTCACCCTGTGGATCGCGATGTTCGAACGCGACCACGACGAACCGCTGGCGATGCAACTCGGCTACGCGCGCAACCTCGCTCACGTGACGATGCCCTACCCCGACATCAGCACCTGAGGCCCTGACCCGACATCAGCACCGAGCAACTCACACTCCCCCAATCCCTTTCCCGCGAAGACCGCCTCCGGCAGCAGCCGCCGGTGGACGGGTTCGCCCTGCCCATCGGAGCATCAGATGACCGACACGAACTCCTCCGGCGACCTCAACACCTCGATCGGCAGCTCGATCGGCACAGCGCCCGCCGTCGTCCTGCGTGGTGGTCTCGTGCTGACCATGGACGACGCCCACACCGTGCACAAGCAGGCCGACGTGCTGGTGGTCGGCGAGAACATCGCCGCGGTCGGACCGGATCTGCAGGCGCCCGAGGGCACCGTGGAGATCGACGCCGGCGGCGGCATCGTCATGCCCGGCATGATCGACACCCACCGGCACATGTGGCAGACCGCGATGCGCGGCTACGGCGCCGACTGGACGCTCACCCAGTACTTCGTCTGGAACTACCTCGAGCACGGCAAGAAGTTCCGCCCGGTCGACTACTACGCCGGCAACCTGCTCAGTGCGATCGAGGCGATCGACGCAGGGGTCACCACCAGCGTCGACTGGTCCCACGGCCTGGCCACGGTCGAGCACGCCGAGGCCGCCGTCGACGCCCTCGAGGAGGTGCCCGGACGCTTCGTCTTCGGCTACGGAAACATCCATGCCGCGCCGTGGGAGTGGAGCACCGCGCCCGAGGTGCGCGAGTTCCTGGCCCGGCGCATCCCGCGTTCGGAGATGCTCGGTCTGCAGCTGGCCTTCGACGTCACCGGTGACCCCGAGTTCCCCGAGCGTGCCGCGTTCGAGGTGGCCCGCGAGCTCGGCGTGCCGGTGACCACCCACGCCGGGGTCTGGGGTGCCACCAACGACGACGGCATCCGGCTGATGCACGAGAACGGATTCATGACCCCCGAGACCGTCTACGTGCACGCGGCGACGCTCTCCGAGGACTCGTACCAGCGCATCGCCGCCACCGGTGGCAGCGCCTCGGTCTCGGCCGAGTCGGAGGCGAGCTGCGGGCAGGGCTACCCCTCGAGCTGGGCGCTGCGCCGGCACGGCATCCCGGTCTCGCTGTCGGTCGACACCTCGGTCTGGTGGAGCGCCGACGCCTTCGCTGCCATGCGCTCAACGCTCTCCAGCGACCGCACCCGCGAGCACCACGAGGCGCACGCCAACGGTGACACCGTCACCCACCTTGGGCTGCGCGCCGAGCAGGTCGTCGACTGGGCGACCCGTGGCGGGGCAAGGGCTTTGGGCATGGACGGCATCGTCGGCAGCCTCGAACCCGGCAAGCGCGCCGACGTGGTGCTGATCAAGAACGACCGTTCACCGGCGATGTTCCCGATCCTGCACCCCTACGGCCACGTGGTGTTCCAGGCCCAGCGCGGCGACGTGCACACGGTGCTGGTCAACGGCCGGGTGGTGAAGCACCAGCACGAACTGGTCGGCTCCGACCTCGCCAAGGCCCGGGCCGCGGTGGCGCAGACCGTCGAGCACCTGCGCAGCAGCCTCGGCGAGCAGGAATGGCTGGCCGGCATGAACCCGGAGATCCCGGAGTCGAAGGTGCTCGACAACCCCTACACCTACACCGATTACGCCGACGGTTCGACGCACGGCCGCTGAGTCGCGCCGAGCTCACCCCGCCGAACCAGACCGCCGAAGAAATCGCCGAACCCGGAGCACTGACATGGACCCGATCCTCATCGTCGGCGGTGGCCCCGTCGGTCTGACCGCCTCCCTGCTGCTCAGCGACCTGGGCAGCGACCTGTACCTGGCGGCGCTGCAGCAGGC
>DAIOVT010000099.1:0-10549 GCA_036758885.1 Kineosporiaceae bacterium | reverse complement strand
GGCACACAGAGGATCTCACCGGCCAGTGCGACCCGGCGTGACCAGGTGGCGTAGTCCTCGTCGGACCAATCCAGGTGCTCGAAGAGCAGCACGGTCAGATCGGGTTCACGCAGCATCCGCAGGTGCGGGGACTGCCTGATCCCGTCGGCCACCTCACGCGCGGTGCGCAGGGTGGTCTCCACCGCCTCGACGTAGCGATCGGTGCCGTGGGTGGCCAGGCTGAACCAGAACGGCAACCCGCGGGCGCGCCGGGACAGGTGGATCGCCATGTCGCTGGGGTTCGGCGCCTCCCGGTCGATCACGTCGAGGTAGGCGGCCGACTGGGTGTGTGCGGCGCGGGCGGTGGCGCCGTCCCGATAGATCAGGGCGCAGCAGTCGTACGGGGCGAACAGCCACTTGTGCGGGTCGATGATCAGGCTGTCGGCGTTCTCGATGCCGTTGAACAGATGACGTACGGACGGCGCGCACAGCGCGGCGCCGCCGTAGGCGCCGTCCACGTGCAGCCAGATGTCGTGCTCGCCGCAGACCTGGGAGATCGAGTCGAGGTCGTCGACGATGCCGGCGTTGGTGGAACCCGCCGAGGCCACCACGGCGAACACGCGTTGCGGGTCCGCCAGACCGGCCAGGGCCGCACCCAGGGCGTCGCCGCGCAACCGGCCGATCTCGTCGACCGGAACCAGCAGCACCTCGACGTCGAGAACCTCGGCGGCGCTGTGGATCGAGGAGTGGGCGGTCTCGGCGCAGGCGAGCAACCAGCCGGAGTCGGGCTTGGCGGTGCGTCCCGCGGCCAGCCGGCGGCGCCGTGCCGCCACCCGGGCGGCATGCAGCGCCGACAGGTTGCCCATGGTGCCACCGGCGACGAAGACCCCGGCCGCCTCGGCGGGCCAGCCGGTGAGCGAGATCAGCCAGTCCAGGGCCTGGTTCTCGGCCCAGATCGCGCCCGCGCCGGTCTCCCACAGGCCGCCGAAGATGTTGGCCGCGCTGGTGGCGACGTCGAACGCGATCGCGGCCCGGGTCGGCGCCGCCGGGATGTACGCCAGGTTCATCGGATCGTCCTGGGCCCGGGTCGCCGGGGCGAGAACCTGGTCGAACACCGACAACGCCGAGTGTCCGCCGATGCCCTGCGGGGTGATCGTGCGGCCGGCCCGGGCGGTGAGTTCGGAGGCAGGTACCGCGGTCGAGGTCGGGTCACTCGGCCGGCTGAGTCGACGGGTGGCCCAGGTCAGGACTTCCTGCGCGAGGTCACTCTCCTCGCCCCAGATTCGAGTCATCATGAGAACCACCGTGCGTTGTGGTCGCTGATCTGCTCAAGTCACAATTGATTTCTTGAGCATAATGCTCATTGTTCGTGTGGTTCGGACGCCGATCTGCGGCAGGATGCGCCCGAAGGGACCGATGCCCGGCGGAACGAGGGGAAGAGGTGAACGGCGATGCGGCAGCTCGACCGGACCGACGCCCGCATCCTGCGGGCCCTCGACGAGAATCCCGACGCCACCGTGGTGGCGCTGGCGCGACGGCTGGACCTGGCCCGGAACACGGTGCAGTCGCGGCTTCGCAATCTGGAGCAATCCGGTGTGCTGCAGGCATTCTCGACCCGGGTGCGTCCCGAGGCGGTGGGCCGGCCGGTACTCGCGTTCGTCACCCTCACCATCGATCAGGTGGACGTCGCCAAGCTCACCGCCGAGCTGGCGCTGATCCCCGAGATCATCGAGTTGCACGCCACCACCGGTGACGGCGATCTGCTGGCCAGGGTGGTCGTCGCCTCGCCGGCCGATCTGCACGCGGTGACGCTGCGCATGCTGCACGTGCCCGGGGTCGCCCGCACCAGCACCGCGATGGCGATCATCGAACTGATCGGTCCGCGCACCGCCCCGCTGCTCGACGAGCTCTGCGAGCAGGCACGGCCGCAGCCGGTCACCCGCGGACCGCGCCGGACCGGGGCGCGGCCGAGATGAGCGTCTACATCGATCCGCCGCGCTGGCCCGGTCATGGGCGGCTGTGGTCGCACCTGGTCAGCGACACCTCGTTCGCCGAGTTGCACGACTTCGCCACCCGGGTGGGGCTGGATCGCCGGCTCTTCGAGGGTGACCACTACGACGTGCCCCAGGACCGTTACGAGCAGATGCTGGCGGCGGGGGCGATCGCGGCCCCCGGCCATGAACTGGTCAGCCGGATCACCGCGGCCGGGCTGCGCCGCCGCAAGCGCCGGGGCGAGCGAGTGATCGACTCGGTCGACCTGACCGGAGGAGGCCGGATCGACCCCTTGCTGTCGGGTGTGCCGGCCGTGCCACCGGTGAGTCTGAGCTGGTTCCTGGTCAGCCATGGCGAACGGTTCCTGCTGCTGAACGATCTCGTCCCCGCGCTCGCCGGCGACCGGTTGGCCACGGTGCCGGGAGTTCATCAGGTGGCGATCGTGCGCCGGGTGGACGCTTCCTCGCGAACCGTCGAACGGCAGCTGGTCGGGCAGTTGCAGCTGACCGAAGCGCTTGTGCCACAGGCGCTCTCGCAGGTCGAACGGTCAGTGGTCGCCGACTGGGTGAGTCCCGTGTACGCCGCGGCGAACGCGCCGTCCGGGGTGGCGCCGGTGATCGAGCACCTGAGCCGGCTGCGGGCCTGAGCCCGTTCAGTCGCTCAGGGAGGCGATCTCCGCGGTCAGGTTGCGTCGCGCCGCCCGCTGCCACAGGCGCCGCCCGGACTCGGTGCGGTACAGCGGGTCCCGGGCCGACAGCCGCTGCAGGACGGCGCGCCGTCCGGCCCGGAACTCCGGCTCCGGCACCGCGGCGTACTCCTCGCGGATCGCCGCTGCGTAGGCGGCGTAGCCGTCCGGATCGCGGCCGAGCACCGCCAGATCGGCGTCCAGCAGCAGCGCGGCGGCGGTGTCGCCGTCCGGGGCTGCCGAATGGTCGGCGGTGAACATGATCAGCCGTGCCACCCGGGCGATCAGCGAAGCGTCCAGTTCGAGTTCGGCCAGGCTGCGCTCGGCGAGGGCGGCGCTGTCGCGTTCGTCGTGTCCGGGCCGGCCGTCGTGGACCGCGTCGTGGAACCAGGCGGCCAGCTGGGCGGCGACCAGGTCGGGGTCGGCGGGGCCGGGCTGCTCGTGCAGTTCTGCATGATCACGGGGGGTGTGCGGTTCTGCATGATCACGGGTGGGGGAGGTGAGGGTGTCCAGGGCGGTGAGCACGTCGAACAGGTGCGCCAGGTCGTGGTACCTGCGGTGCGGCATCGACCAGGCCGCGATGAGTGAGTGCCCTTGCCGGTCAACGGTTTGCGGGGTCGCGGTGGTGCCGGCGGCGCGCAGGGTCAGGTGCCAGCGACGCAGCAGCGCCGTCCGGGAGACGTCCGGGTCCATGCCCTCAGCCTAGGGGCGAGGCGGAGGGCCGGTCCCGACGTTCCCGGACGGCGCTTCGGGTGCCGCTCGAGGGACGTTCCCGGTTGTGGCAGTGCGTGATTCGCCGATCAGTTGTCGGTGGGACGCACTGCGAGGGTGGCCTTGACGTCCTGCTGCTTGCCGTCGCGGACGATGGTCAGCGTGACCTCCGTGCCCGGCCGGGCCGCCCGGATCCGGGCGATGAACGACTCGGCGCCGTCCAGCGTCTGACCGTTCAGGGCGATCACCGAGTCACCCTGCTTCAGACCGGCCTTGGCGGCGGGGCCACCCGAGGAGATCGAGGTGAGCACCGCGGCCTGGCGCTGCGCGCCGTTCACGGTGACCTTGCCGTCCTCGATGCCGACGCCGATGTAGGCGTGCGTGGCCTTGCCGTTGGCGATCAGCTCCTTGGCCACCGCGGTGGCCTCGTTGACCGGGATCGCGAACCCGAGGCCGATGCTGCCCGACTGGCTGCTGGCCTGGGAGTCGCTCAGCGACGCGATCGAGGAGTTGATGCCGATCACGGCGCCGGAGCCGTCGACCAGGGCGCCGCCGCTGTTGCCGGGGTTGATCGCGGCGTCGGTCTGGATCGCGTTGGTGACCACGGGATCGCTGGAACCGCCTCCGCCGAAAGGACTCTGGCTCTGCGAACCTGTGGTGATCACCGGCCGGTTCAGCGCCGAGACGATGCCGGTGGTCACCGTGTCGGAAAGGCCCAGCGGGTTGCCGAGCGCCATCACCGGCTGCCCGACCTTGACCGCCGAGGAGTCACCGAAGCGTGCCGCGGTGAGGTCGCTGGGCGGGTTGGTCATCTTGACCACGGCCAGGTCGGTGGACTGGTCGGTGCCGACGATCGTGGCGGGGTAGGTGCGCCCGTCGGAGAGCACGACGCTGACCCCGTCGGATCCGGCGCCCTCGACCACGTGGTTGTTGGTGAGCACGTGGCCGGAGGTGTCCATGATGATCCCGGAACCCTCGCCGCTGCCCTGGTTCGAGGTCACCTGGATCGAGACCACGCTCGGTTCGACGGCGGCCGCGACCTCCTCCCAGTTCGGGCTGCTGCTCGTACCGGTGATCTGCGGGGTGACCTTCTCGTTCGTGGTGGTGCCGCCGGACTGGCTCGAGCTCGCGGTCACCTGCGTGGAGTTGTTGTCCTGCAACGCGGTCACCGCGCCGGCGGTGAGCAGACTGGAGAGCAGGGTGGCACCGGCGCCGACGGCGATGACGCCGCGCCAGCCGGGTCCCCGGCCGTTCGAGCGGCCCCGGCCCTTGCCCGGCTGGGACGGCCCGCCCGGGGGGCCGGAACCCTGCCCCAGGACGGCGCCCGGGGGATCGGCCGGCGCGTTGGCGAACGGGTCGTTCGACCCGCCGGCAGGGGCGGAGGAGGGCAGTGGCGTGGTGTCGTAGCTGGGGAACGACGGCAGCGGCGGTGGGGCCGGCCGGGGGTCGTCGGAGGTCTCCCTGGACGACGGGGCGAACGGTGATCCGGGCGGGTCGTAGGGACCACCGGAAGCGCCGGACGATGATGTGGTGGCCTGTGTCATGTACGTCATTCCAGCCGACCGTCCTGGGTAGGGCCCTTGCGGACCCTGTGAGCCGACTGGGAGTTTCCCGAATCCTCAGGGCTGGCCGGACGGCGCCCGCGCGGCCGGGTCGTCGGGCGCCGGGCCGGCCCCGGAACTGTCGTCACCGGTGAGATCTCCGGTCATGTCGCCGGTTGCGTCACCGGTGTCAGCGAGTTCGGCGCCGGGACCGTGGCCGGCCAGCGGCACCCGCACCTGGAACGTCGCTCCACCGCCAGGAGTCGTTGCGACAGAAGCGGTTCCGAAGTGTGACCGGACGACAGCGTCCACGATCGACAGCCCCAGGCCCGAGCCGCCGCCCTCGCCGCGCTGGCGTGAGGGATCGGTGCGGTAGAACCGTTCGAAGACCCGCTCCGCCTGTTCCGGGGTCAGTCCCTGACCGTGGTCGATCACCTGCAGGACCGCTTCGCCGTCCGCCGTCCCGACCGCCACCTCGATCGCTGATCCGGCCGGGGTGTGCCGCACCGCATTGCCGACCAGGTTGGCCACCACCTGGCGCAACCGGTCCTCGTCGCCCAGCACCGGCGCCGGGCTCGGTCCGGAGGCCTGCCCCAGCCCGACCAGACGGACGTCGCGTCCCGGCGCCAGGGCGCGGGCGTCGTCCACCGCGTCGGCGGCGAGCACCAGCAGGTCGACCGGCTCGGCCCGGGTGGGGCGCTGGGCGTCGAGACGGGCGAGCATCAGCAGGTCCTCGACCAGGCGGCCCATGCGGGTGGCCTCGTCCTCGATGCGGCGCATGGTGCGCGGCACCTCGGCGTCCGGCACCGCCCCCTGCCGGTACAGCTCGGCATAGCCGCGCACCGAGGCCAGCGGGGTGCGCAGTTCGTGCGATGCGTCCGCGGCGAACCGGCGGGTGCGCTCCTCGGAGGCCTCCCGATCGCGGAAGGCCTCCTCGATGCGGGTCAGCATGCCGTTCAGGGAGGTGCTCAGCCGGCCCATCTCGGTGTTCGACGGATACTCCGGAACCCGTTGTGAGAGATCGCCTCCGGCGATCGCGGCGGCGGTGTGCTCCACCTGGGTGAGCGGACGGAAGGCCCGCCGGATCGCGTACAGGCCGCCCGCCGCGAGCACGGTGAGCACCACCGCGGACGTCGCGAACATCAGCGCCCCGAGCCGCAGTGCCGCGTGCCGCACGTCGTCGGTACTCAGCATGATGGTCATCGCGCCCGGGTCGTCGTACACGGTCACCGGCAAACTCGTTGCCCGCCAGGAGGATCCGTCACTGGCCCGGACCGTGTAGGTGGTGCCGCGCTCCTGGAACGCCTTGACCTGGGTGACGTCGGGGAAGGTCGGCAGGTTGCGCGTGGACCGCCAGCCGCCGCCGGCCACCGATGCGGCCCCGGACTCCTGGCCGTCGACGCTGAGCTTCACCACGTACTGGGTGGGGAAGTCGTCGCCCTTGGCGCCGCCGGTCAGCGCGGAGAGCACGGACTTGTCCTTCTGGGCGGTCTCGGCGACGCTGAGCAGTTGCTGGTCGATCTGATTGATCATGATGCCGCGCATCAGCAGCAGACTGCCCAGGGCGGCCACGGTCAGGGCGACCAGCAGCAGGCTGGTCATGATCGTCACCAGCCGGGTGCGCAGCGGCAGCGCCGTCCATCGTCGGTGCAGCGCCGAGACCCATCGGCGGGGCGCCGTCAGCCAGCGACGCATCGTCAAACCTACTCTCGGGTCACGCGATCTCACCCTTGGGGTGGCAGGCGCAGAACGTACCCGACGCCGCGCTTGGTGTGAATCAGCGCGGGTTCCTCGACGTCGATCTTGCGGCGCAGGTAGGAGATGTAGGACTCGACGATCCCGGCCTCACCGTTGAAGTCGTAGGCCCAGACATGGTCGAGGATCTGCGCCTTGGAGAGCACCCGGTTCGGGTTCAGCATCAGGTACCGGAGCAGCTTGAACTCGGTGGGCGACAGTTCGATGGAGCGGGTGCCGCGGCGGACCTCGTGGGAGTCCTCGTCGAGTTCGAGATCGTGGAAGACCAGCCGGCCCGAGTCGACGTCCTGACCGGCGCCGGTGCGCCGCAGCACCGCCCGGATGCGAGCCACGACCTCCTCGAGGCTGAACGGCTTGGTCACGTAGTCGTCGCCGCCGACGGTCAGCCCCTGCACCTTGTCGTGCAGGTCGTCGCGGGCGGTGAGGAACAGCACCGGCCGCGCTCGCGCAGCCTGCGGGTGACGGTGAAGCCGTCGAGATCGGGCAGCATCACGTCGAGGATCACCAGATCGGGGCGGTGCTGCTCGGCCATGCGCAGTGCCTCGGCGCCGTCGGCGGCACCGACCACCTCGAATCCGGCGAAACGCAGACTCGCGGTGAGCAGTTCGCGAATGCTGGGTTCGTCGTCGACGACCAGCAGCCGCGCTTCGGGAGTGACGGTCACGCCCGGATTCTCGCCTGCCAGTCTGGGAGTTTCCTGAATGTCGTCAGTGACGTCTGTCGTCGGCATCGCCCGGTCCCGTCCGCTCGCTTTCCCATGCTGGTTCCGGTCTCACCAGGAGAACCGCTCGGTGTGGATCTGCTCCGCCGGCACCCCGGCGTCGGCCGCCGCCCGCGCGATCGCCGACATCCATTGCGGCGCACCGCAGATGAAGACGTCGTGCTCGGCGATGTCGGGTACCAGATGCCGCAACGCGCCGGCGTCCGACAGGTGTGCGGCCTGCTCGGGCAGCCAGCTCGGCCGGCTGCTCACCCGGGGCCCGACGACGTTGTGGACGACGCCCCGCCGCCGTTCGACGAGCTCACTGATCTCGTCGTCGAGCACCAGGTCGGCCCGGCTGGAGGCGCGGTGGATCACGGTGAGGTCGCCGGGTGCGACGTCCAGGTCCTCGAGCATCGCCCGCAGCGGGGTGATCCCGATACCGGCGCCGATCAACGCCACCTTGCGCCGGGTCCGCACGCCGGGGTGGATGCGTCCGAACGGGCCCTCGGCGAACACCCGGGTGCCGGGCCGCAGCCGGGTCAGCGAGGCGCTGCCGTCGCCGGAGTCCTTCACCGTGATCCGCATCGACGTGGACGTCGGCGCCGCCGACAGCGAGAACGGGTTGCCCCGGGTCCAGCCCGGCCGGTCGAGGAACCGCCAGGTGAGGAACTGTCCGGGCCGGGCCAGCCGGTCGAGCTGGTTGCCGCGCAGGTGTACCGAGACCACCCCGGGCGACTCCGGCCCGACCCGGTCGACGACGATCGCGGCCCGCCGGTTGCGCATGATCGGCGCCGCCACCCTGAAGATCAGGACGGCGAGCGTGGTCGCCGCGTAGAGGGTCCACCAGTAGCCGCGTGCCCAGGCGGAGTCGGTGAACTCGTGACCGACCCAGATCTGGTGCGGCAGAGCGAGGAACGTGCCGAGGTAGGCGTACAGGTGCAGCAGATGCCAGGACTCGTAGCGCAGCTTGGCCCGGGCGATCCGCATCGAGGTGATCGCCACCATCAGCAACAGACCACCGGCGGCGACGGCCATCAGCATGCCGGGATAGTTCGCCGTGATCTCCCAGGCCTCGTGGAACACGTTGTCGTCGTAGGTGAGTGCGTATCCGGCGATCATCGTGATCGCGTGCAGGATCATCAGGTTGATCGAGCTGAACCCGGTCCAGCGGTGCAGAGCCGCCAGCCGGTCCTGGCCGAAGGCCTTCTCCACGAACGGGATCCGGGCCATCAGAAGTACCTGCACCAGCAACAGGTCGGCGGCGAGCAGACCGGTCAGCCGGCCGATGCTGATCAGTGCCGCGCCCGGGTCCTGCGCCAGCATCGGCACGTTGCCGTTCAGTGCCCACAGCGCCACCACCACCGCGAGGCTCGACCACAGCGCCGTCGTCGCGGCATGGCGCCACCACCGCGGCACCGGCGGGTGCAGTCTGCGGCGGGTGTGTCCTCGCCCGGACCCGGCCGGCTCGGCCCGGCCCGGCGCGTACGAGGAGGTGTCCAGCGTGGTCATGCGGTCAGTCTCGGCACCGCCCCTGTGTGGGCACTGTGTTCTCGCCGAGCGCTTGCCCTGAACCCGCTGCGGCTCAGGCGCCGTGGTGTTGACGGGCCGGCTCAGGCGCCGTCTTGTTGCTGGGGCCGGCTCAGGCGCCGTCTTGTTGCTGGGGCCGGCTCAGGCGCCGTCCATGACCTCGTCGGAGTCGATGATCCGGTATGCATACCCCTGTTCGGCGAGGAAGCGCTGCCGGTGGGCGGCGAACTCCTGGTCGACGGTGTCGCGGGCGACGATCGCGTAGAAGCGCGCGCCCTTGCCGTCGCTCTTCGGTCGCAGCACCCGGCCGAGCCGCTGGGCCTCCTCCTGCCGTGATCCGAACGCCCCGGAGACCTGGATCGCCACCGAGGCCTCGGGCAGGTCGACGGAGAAGTTGGCCACCTTGCTGACCACCAGGGTGGAGATCTCGCCGGCCCGGAACGCCGCGTACAGCTTCTGCCGCTGACCGACCGGGGTCTCGCCGGTGATGATCGGTGCGTCCAGGTGCTCGGCCAGTTCGTGCAACTGGTCTATGTACTGGCCGATCACCAGCACCTGCTCGCCGGCGTGCTGGGCGATCAGGCGCTCGACCACCCGGCCCTTCAGGGGGGTGGCGGCGGCGAGCTTGTAACGCTCCTCGGGCTCGGCGGTCGCATACGTCAGCCGCTCGCTCTCGGAGAGGGTGAGCCGCACCTCGACACAGTCGGCCGGGGCGATGTAGCCCTGCGCCTCGATGTCCTTCCACGGTGCGTCGTAGCGCTTCGGCCCGATCAGAGAGAAGACGTCGCCCTCGCGGCCGTCCTCGCGGATCAGCGTCGCGGTCAGGCCGAGCCGCCGCCGGGCCTGCAGATCGGCGGTCATCCGGAAGACCGGCGCGGGCAACAGGTGCACCTCGTCGTAGACGATGAGGCCCCAGTCGCGTGCGTCCAGCAGTTCGAGGTGGGTGTAGACACCCTTCCGGCGGGTGGTCAGCACGTGATAGGTGGCGATGGTGACCGGCCGGATCTCCTTGCGGGTACCCGAGTACTCGCCGATCTCGTCCTCGGTGAGGTCGGTGCGCTTGAGCAGTTCCTCGCGCCACTGCCGGGCCGAGACCGTGTTGGTGACCAGGATCAGCGTGGTCGCCCCGGCCCGGGCCATCGCCGCGGCGCCGACGATCGTCTTCCCCGCGCCGCAGGGCAGCACCACCACGCCGGAACCGCCGTGCCAGAACCCCTCGACCGCCTCGTACTGGTAGGGCCGTAGCTCCCACCCGTCGGTGCGCAGTTCGATCGGATGTGCCTCGCCGTCCACGTAGCCGGCCAGGTCCTCGGCGGGCCAGCCGAGCTTCAGCAACACCTGCTTGATCTGCCCCCGTTCACTCGGGTGCACGACCACTGTCTCGGTGTCGATCCGTTCTCCGACAAGGGGTTTCATCTTCGCGCTGCGCAACACCTCTTCGAGTACCGGCACGTCGAGGGCGTGCAGGATCAGCCCGTGCGTGGGGTGCTTGCGCAGCTGCAGCCGGCCGAACCGGCTCATCGTGTCGGCCACGTCGACCAGCAGCGGGTGCGGCACCGGGTAGCGCGAGTACTCGAGCAGGGCGTGCACCACCTGCTCGGCGTCATGTCCCGCGGCGCGGGCGTTCCACAGACCGAGGTTGGTCAGCCGGTAGGT
>DAIOVT010000098.1:0-10554 GCA_036758885.1 Kineosporiaceae bacterium | reverse complement strand
GGGGCCGGGACATCCGCACCACGATGGGCCTGGGCGTGCACGGCTACCCCAACCTGCTGACCACCGCCACGCCGCTGGCCCCCTCGGCGGCGCTGTGCAACATGACCACCTGCCTGCAGCAGCAGACCGAGTGGATCAACGACGCGATCAAGTACATGCGGAGCAACGACAAGACCGTGATCGAGCCCACCAAGCAGGGCGAGGACGCCTGGGTCGAGCATCACGACGAGACCGCGAATGCGAACCTGATCTCGCGCACCGAGTCCTGGTACGTCGGCGCGAACGTGCCCGGCAAGCCCCGGCGGGTGCTCTCGTACACCGGCGGCGTCGGGCTCTACCGACAGAAGTGCATCGACGAGGCGGCGGCCGGCTACCCCGCATTCGAGCTGCGCTGACCCGCCCGCGGACCTGGACACGCACCCACTCGAAGCACGACCCCGAACCCGAACGACACAGGAGGAACTGCAATGTCGCAGCAGACAACGGCCGGCACCTTCGCCGCCGCGGCCGACGGGATTCTGGCCGGCGTCATCGTCGCCGAGCAACCGGTCGCCGGAGTGGTGGCCATGGTGACCGACCGCAACGAGAACGTCTACGAGGGCTCGGCGGGCAAGCGCGTGCTCGGTGGCAGCGACGCGATGACCACCGACTCGGCGTTCGCCCTGTTCTCCACGACGAAGGCGATCACCGCCACGGCGGCCCTGCAACTGGTCGAGGAGGGCAGGCTCGACCTGGACGCACCCGCCTCGGCCTACGCCCCCGCCATCGGCGCACTCAAGGTGATCGAGGGCTTCGACGCCGACGGCAACCCCCGGTTGCGCGAGCCGCGCAGCGTGCCCACGACACGTCAATTGCTCACGCACACAGGAGGTTTCGGCTACGACTTCTTCAACGAGAACTACAAGAGACTGGCCGAGGAGCACGCTCAGCCGAGCGTGATCACGGCCACCGAGGCGGCGCTGACCACACCGCTGCTGTTCGACCCGGGCGATCGCTGGGAGTACGGCACGAACGTCGACTGGGCCGGGCAGGTGGTCGAGGGGATCACCGGGAAGCGGCTCGGTGAGGTCTTCGCCGAACGGATCTTCGCCCCGTGCGGTATCGAGTCGATGACCTTCTCGCTCAACGACGACCTGCGTTCCCGTCTGGCCGGCATGCACGCCCGCAACGCCGACGGCACCCTCACCCCCATGCCCTTCGAACTGCCCTCGCCCCCCGACATCGACTTCGGCGGGCACGGGCTGTACGGCACCGTCGGCGACTACATGCGGTTCATCCGTATGTGGCTCAACGACGGGCAGGGCGAGAAGGGCCGGGTGCTGGCACCGGAGACCGTCGAGATGGCGGTGCAGAACCACCTCGGCGACCTCCCGGTCACCGCTCTGCCGGGGGTGATTCCGAGTCTGTCCAACGACGCGGAGTTCTTCCCCGGGATCAGCAAGTCGTGGTCACTGGCCTTCATGATCAACAACGAGGAGGCGCCGACCGGGCGTCCGGCGGGGGGCCAGGGCTGGGCCGGTCTGGCCAACCTCTTCTACTGGATCGACCGGCAGAACGGCACCGGCGGCTACTGGGCGACGCAGATCCTGCCGTTCGGCGACCCGACGTCCTTCGTGGGCTATCTCGACCTCGAGTCCGCCCACTACCGGTCGCTGCGCGGCTGACCGGCCCGAGCACGATCACGCCGATCCGGCGTGGCCGGGGAATCCACTCCCGGGTTCTCCGGCCCGCCGGGTCAGCACCGGGTCAGCACAGCACCGGGTCAGGCCGGTCCGGTTCAGCCGGCCAGCCACTCCTGCAGGGTGACCGGGTCCCGCGGCACGTCGGGGCCGGGCAGCAGCACCCCCGGCGGCAACAGCCTCGACGGCAACGACAGCCCCAGCACCCGGACGGCGCGCCCCCGCGCCGCGGCCAAGGCCCGGGCCAGTTCGTCGGAGCGGATCCGTTGCGGCCCAGCGAGTTCCAGGGTGCGCGGCGCCCCCTCCGGAGGCGGGTCGGCGAGCACCGCGTCGGCGAGCAACCGGGCCGCCGCGTCGGGTGAGACCGGCTGCAGGTCGAGCCGGGGCACCACCGCGGCCTTCAACGGCCCGAGCCGGATCTGATCGAGGAAGGTCTCACCGAGGGTGAACCAGGCGGTGGTCGCCACCACGGTGAGCGGCACGCCGCCCGCGCGATAGGTCTCCTCCTGCGCCGCCTTGCCCGCGTAGTAAGCGGTCAGCCGGCGGGCGCGCGGTTGCGTGACGTTCAGGATCGAGAGATCCACCAGGTGCGAGACCCCGGTGCTGCGCGCGGCCTCGACCACGTTGCCGGCCCCGCCGGCGAAGAACGAGATGGCGCGGCGCCAGGTGAGCACGGAGGTGTTGTTCACGCAGTCGAGCACGACATCGGCCCCGGCGAAGGCGGCCGCCAGGCCGGCACCGGTGGACAGATCGACGCCGGTTCCGCGACCCACCCGGATCACGTCGTGACCGGCCGCGTGCAGCAGGCCCGCCACCTGCGAGCCCATCGCCCCGGTTCCGCCGAGGATCACCACTCGCTTCACGCCGGCTCCCTTCCCCTGAGTTGCTCCACGGAAGTCGTCTCAGCGTCGCCGGGTCAGGCCGGGGTGTACTCCCAGTGCCACGGCTCGGGCAGGGTGGTGCGCGCCCACTCGGGGTTGGTCCAGCCGTACCGCGCACCGTTGGCCCGCAGCCAGGTGTACGTGCTGGTCGACTTGACCGCCGAGCCGCCGCACAGGTCGATCGCGGTGCCGGTGCCGTGGTTGCTGGTACCCGGCGCCGCCGCCCAGCCACCGCGCAGCCGCTTGACCACGAACTGGTCGCCGAGGGTGCGGTAGGAGTCGGTGACGCACAGGTCCTTGCCCATCGCCTGCTTGTAGGCGACGTTCAGCTTGGCCAGCGCGACCGCGGCGTCCGCGCGCAGCTTCTGGTCCTTCTGCCACAGCGTGCACATCGCCGAGGCGGGCAGCTTGCCGTTGCCCGCGTTCTTGGCCGACGCCGGAACGACCCCGTCGCAGCCGGGCAGCACGGCGCTCTCACCGTTGGCCGACGCCTTGCCCACCAGCACCCGGGACGGCGCGGCGAGCGCCCCCGGGCCCGAGTTCACCCGGGCGTCGTCCGCGACCAGCTGCGCGCTGGAGAGCGCGTTCGCCTGCGCGGCGACCGTCTGCGGGAACGGGGCGGCCTGCACCGCGGGCGCCGCGGCGACCACCATCGTGTTCGCCGCGATGCTGGTGTTCAGCTGGGTGACACCGGGCTTGGCCGGCGCGCTCAGCGCACCGGTCAGCGGCGCGGCGATGGTGGCCAGCCCGAGGGCACTGGCGATGCCGACCTGCGGCACGCTCAGCGCACCCGTGGGACGGCGCCGGCTGGCGCGCGCCTCGAGGCGGCGCAGTTCGGAGCGGCGCATGTACGGCGAGGTGGCCGCGGTGTCGGCCTGCGGCACCGGGTTCGCGGGCGTCGACAGCTCGAGCGCCTCGGCCACCGTGGCGGGCGCGGGCGGCTCGAAGCGCTCGGAGCGGCGCGGGGCCTCGGGCCGGGTGGCCGCCGCGCCCTTGCGGCGGCGGACGATACGAGTCTGGGTGTCGAGCAGGAACGGGTCCGCCTCCGGCTCCGGCGCGGCCGGAGGGAAGGACGGCACCGTTGGAACGGACGGCGCCGGCGCGACGACGGGCGCGGCGTCGTCGGACCGGACGGTCTCGAACGGGCCGGAGGTGAAGGGTCCGGTCGGCACGGACGGCGCGACCGGGCGGTGGCCGGTCCGGACCGGACGGGTGGCGAGCGCGTCGATGCCGAGGGCGCCACTGCTCGGCCGGGCATCCATGACGCCGTCGATCAACCGGACGCCGTCGCGCAGGTCGATGATCCGGGTGCCGTGCGGACGGGTGTCCACCACTCCCTCGGGCAGTGAGAACTGCGCCGTGGCCGGAACCGCGCCCTGGTCGAGGGCGGAGGCGATCAGGGCGTCCCACTCGCGGGTGACCGCTGCCTGGCGGTCACGGGTGAAGGCGTTCGCGGAGCGGTGCGCGGAAGGGTCGTTCGCCGTCCGGAACATCGTGAAGCCACCGCCGGGGTCGGAGGCATCACCGAAGTTCTGGCGAGACTCTCGCCGGCTGCGAACCGGCGATGAGGCGTCGACAGTAGGCGACGTCACGGATGAAGCCTCCGGAATCGGGGGACGAAATCGGGGGTACTTCTTGGTGTACCTGCGCCCCTTCGGGGGGCACTGCTGAGCAATGAAAGTGGTTCATCACAACTCGAGCAAGCTGCAGCGGCGTGTCTTGAGAGGGGCATGTCAAACTCTTAACAATCTGAATCTCTGCGCAATACTTCGGCTACCAAGAGTAGTCATCGTGCGTGACGCTCCGTAGATTGTCAGACCCTTTGACAACGCCGTCCGACGGTTCACAGCGGCCCAACCCGGGCATCTTGATCACCTTCGGTGATCTCCCCCGGCGGCCCGCATCAGGTCCCCGGACCGCTGTGTGGCATCCCTGACCTCACCGACCAGCTCTTCGAGAACGTCCTCGAGGAAGACGACACCGAGCGTCACGGATTCCTCGGCGTCGACATTCACGACCCGGGCAAGGTGGGCGCCGGTCCGTTGCATCACGGACAGAACGTCCTCGATCTCCTCCTGCGGCCTCACCGACGCCAAAGAGCGCACCCTTTTGTCCGGGATAGGCTCGGTATATCGCGAATCGTCCGCGTAGAGCAGGTCTTTCAGATGCAGGTATCCGACGACCTCGCGCGCGTCGTTACGGGCCAGCACCGGCACCCGGCTGTAGCCGGTGCGGGCGACCAGCCGGTCGAAGTCCTCCGGCGTCGACCGTGGAGGCAGGGTGACCAGCTGGTCCCAGGGCACCATCACATCGGCGGCGCTGCGGTCGGCCAGCTCCAGAGCCCCGGTGAGCAGGTCGTGACCGGGCTCGAGCAGGCCCTCCTTGCGCGACTCGGCGATGATCGAGTGCACCTCTTCCGCGGTGAACGCGCTGGTCAGTTCCTCCTTCGGCTCCACCCGCATCAGCCGCAGCAGCGCGTTGGTGATCGCCCGCAGCGCCCGGATCAGCACCGAGGTCACCCGGGCCACGAACACCAGCGGCGGCGCCAGCACCAGCGCGGCCCGCTCCGGTGCGGCCAGGGCCAGGTTCTTCGGGATCATCTCGCCGACCACGACGTGCAGGTAGACGACCAGGGCGAGGGCGATCGCGAAAGCCGCCGGGTGCACCAGCCCCTCGGGCAGACCGGCCGCGTGGAAGGGCGCCTCCAGCCCGTGCGCGATGGCCGGTTCGGCCACCGCGCCCAGCCCGAGCGAGCAGACCGTGATGCCGAGCTGCGCCGCCGCCAGCATCAGCGAGACGTTCTCCATCGCCCACAGCGTGGTGCGCGCACCCCGGCGGCCGGCGTCCACGAGCGGCTCGACCTGGCTGCGCCGGGCCGAGATCACCGCGAACTCGGCACCCACGAAGAAGGCGTTGGCCAGCAGCAGCGCGATCGCCACCAGCAGGCTCTGACCGGTACCCATCAGCCCTGTTCCTGACCCTGCTCGTGGACCGGGGTCGGTGACTGACCCATCGCGGCCACCGCGACCGGGCGGGCGACCGCACTGACCCGGTCGATCCGGTGACCGTCCAGGCGTTCCACGGTCAGCAGCGCGCCGGGCACGTCGACCCGGTCGCCGACCCTGGCCAGGCGGCCGAGCTCCTCGATCACGAAGCCGCCGATCGTCTCGTAGGCACTGCCGTCGGGGACGGCCAGACCGATCGCGTCGCGCACCTCGTCCGGACGCATCAGGCCCGAGAGCCAGTACGAACCGTCACGGCGCCGGACGACGTTGTTGCGGCCGCGGTCGTGCTCGTCGGAGATCTCACCGATCAGCTCCTCGATCACGTCCTCGAGGGTCACGATGCCGGCGGTCCCGCCGTACTCGTCCTCGACGACGGCGAGCTGCAGACCTCGTTCGCGCAGGGTGAGCAGCAGCGGGTCCAGACGCATCGTCTCCGGCACCCGCAGCACCGTCGACATCAGCGCACCGACCGGCACCTCGGTGCGGCGGTCCTTGGGCACGCCGACCGCCGTCTTCACGTGCACCACTCCGACCACGTCGTCGATGTCCTGCTCCACCACCGGGAACCGGCTGAACCCGGTGCGCCGGGCCAGGGTGATCACCTCTGCCGCGGTGGTGTCCGGCTGCACGCTCTCCACCTGCACCCGCGGGGTCATCACGTCGTCCGCGGTGTGCGCGCTGAAGTCCAGCGAGCGGGTGAGCAACGTGGCGGTCTGTTCGTCGAGGGTGCCCGCCTGGGCGCTGCGCCGCACCAGGGCGGCCAGTTCCTCGGGGGTACGGCCGCTGGACAGCTCCTCCTGCGGTTCCACCCCGACCAGGCGCAGGAACCGGTTGGCGCTGCCGTTCAGCACGTTGATCAACGGCATGGTCGCGGCGGTGAACGCACGCTGCGGCCGGGCGATCACCTTGGCGGTGGCCAACGGCACCGAGATGCCGAGGTTCTGCGGCAGCAGTTCACCGAAGATCATCGAGAACACGGTGGCCAGGAACAGGCCCAGACCCACCGCGACGGCGGGGGCGACGTCCTCGCTCAGGCCGACGGTGCGCAGCAGCGGAGAGATCAGGGTCGCCAACGACGGCTCGACCAGATAGCCGACGATCAGGGTGGTGACGGTGATCCCGACCTGCGCGCCGGAGAGCTGGGTCGACAACGACCGGACGGCGACCAGCACCGGCTCGGCGCCGGCGTCGCCGGACTCGACGGCTCGCTCGACGGTCGGCCGGTCCAGGCTGACCAAGGAGAACTCGGCCGCGACGAAGAGCGCCGTACCCGCCGTGAGCGCAATACCCAGGGCAAGGAACAGCCACGCGGTCACACCCCTCAGCCTACTGGCCGGGAGGCGGACCCCCGATCACCAGCCGGTCGGCAGCGGCCGCCCCTCCTCGTACCCGGCCCGGGACTGGACGCCGACCACGGCGCGCTCGTGGAAACTCTCCAGATCGGTCGCTCCGACATAGGTGCAGGCGCTGCGCACCCCGGAGGCGATCTGGTCGATCAGGTCCTCCACCCCCGGACGTTCCGGGTCGAGGTACATCCGCGAGGAGGAGATCCCCTCCTCGAACAGGCCCTTGCGCGCCCGGTCGAAGGCGCTGTCCGCCTGGGTCCGCGCCGCCACCGCCCGGGCCGACGCCATGCCGAAGCTCTCCTTGTACGGCCGGCCGCGCTCGTCCAGGTTCAGGTCGCCGGGCGACTCGTAGGTGCCCGCGAACCACGACCCGACCATCACCTGTGCGGCGCCCGCCGCCAGGGCAAGTGCGATGTCCCGCGGGTGCCGCACGCCGCCGTCCGCCCAGACCTGCCGGCCCTGCGACCGGGCCGCCCGCGCGCACTCCAGCACCGCGGAGAACTGCGGCCGGCCGACGGCGGTCATCATCCGGGTGGTGCACATGGCACCGGGGCCGACACCGACCTTGACGATGTCGGCACCGGCCTCGATCAGATCGAGGGTGCCCTGTTCGGTGACCACGTTGCCGGCCGCGACCGGTGGTGCGGTGCCGCCGTCCGCCCGCGCCGGACCGAGCACCGCCCGCACCTTCGCCAGCGCCTCGAGCATCTTCTGCTGGTGGCCGTGCGCGGTGTCGACGACCAGGACGTCGGCGCCGCCGGCGAGCAGTCCCTCGGCCTTCGCCGCGACGTCGCCGTTGATGCCGATCGCGGCCGCCACCCGCAACCGTCCGGACTCATCGAGCGCCGGCGCGTAGAGCGCCGACCGCAGCGCCCCGGTGCGGGTGATCACCCCGCGCAGCACCCCGTCGCCGTCCACGACCGGGGCGAACTTGCGGCGCGCCTCGGTGAGCGTCTCGAAGGCCCGGCGCAACCCGTCGGCGCCGGTGACGACGTCGAGCCCGATCGTCAACGGCGTCGGCGTCATCACCTGGGCGAGCTGGGTGAACCGGTCGACGCCGCGGCAGTCGCCCTCGGCGACCACGCCCACCGGGCGGCCCGCGTCGTCGACCACGACCAGCGCCCCGTGCGCCCGCTTGCCGATCAGGTGCAGCGCGTCGGCGGCGGTGTGGTGGTGCGGGCTGAGCGTCAGCGGGGTGTCCAGCACGGTGTCGGCGGCCTTCACCGCGGTGATCACCTCAGCCACCACGTCGAGCGGGACGTCCTGCGGCAGAACGGCGATCGCGCCCCGGCGGGCCACCGTCTCGGCCATCCGCCGGCCGGTCACCGCGGTCATGTTCGCGACCACGATCGGCAGCGTCGCCCCGGTGCCGTCGGCCGGGGTGAGGTCGACGTCGAGCCGGGAACCGACCGCCGAGCGCGAGGGCGTCAGGAAGACGTCGGAATAGGTCAGGTCGGTGGTCGGGTTCTGGCCATCGAGGAATCGCACCGGGCAAGTTTCCATCACCGCCCGCGCCCGCGCACTCCCTCGGGCTCAGGGGGTTGCGCCCGGGCCTGGTGACCGCTCGTCGCGTAACTCGTCACATCCATCGGGAGCAGCGTCGCGAACGAACAGCAGCGCTCTGGTCAGCGATAGTGTGAAACACGAGCCGATGAAGCCTTCTGCAGTGGAGTGGACCGCCCGTGGCAGCCAATCCGAATCAGCCGACGTTCGGACCCAACGAGTGGCTGGTTGATGAGCTCTACCAGCAGTATCTGAGGGACAAGAACTCCGTGGATCCGACCTGGTGGGATTTCTTCGCCGATTACTCCCCGCCCGAGATCCCGTTCATCCAGAGCGCCAGCAGCACCGGGGCGATCCCGGTCGCCGCCGCTCAGGACGGCGCGCCCAGCGGCGCGGCGTCGACGTCCTCTCCCCCGACGACCTCTTCCCGGTCGGCCTCGCCGCCCACACCGACCCCGGCGGCCGCGAGCGCGACACCCACCCCGGGCCCGGCACCCGCCACGGCGCCGTCCGCGCCGGGTGCGCCGAGCGGGCCGCCGAAAAGTTCGCCGAACAGCTCTCAGACCACTGCAACGACCGCACCGGAGGACACCATGGCTCAGCAGACAACGACGCCTGCTGCCGCTTCCACCCCGTCACCGACCCCCGCACCGGCCGCACGTGTGCCGCGTGACCTCTCCAACGCCCCGGCCGCGCCCAAGGAGAGCAGCGAGGCGAGCACCGCCCCGATCCGCGGTGTGGCGGCCAGGGTCGCCGAGAACATGGAGACCAGCCTCTCGGTGCCCACCGCGACCAGCGTGCGCGCCGTGCCGGCGAAGCTGCTGATCGACAACCGCATCGTGATCAACAACCACCTGGCCCGCGCCCGCGGCGGCAAGGTGTCGTTCACCCACATCATCGGGTTCGCGCTGATCGAGGCGCTGAGGACGATGCCGCAGATGAACCACAGCTACGCCGAGGACGCCGCCGGTAAGCCGGTGCTGGTCAAGCCGGCGCACATCAACCTCGGCATCGCCATCGACCTGGCCAAGCCCGACGGCACCCGGCAGCTGCTGGTGCCCTCGGTCAAGCACTGCGAGGACATGGACTTCGCGCAGTTCTGGGCCGCCTACGAGGACGTCGTCCGTAGGGCCCGGGGCGGCAAGCTCGGCCTCGAGGACTTCGCCGGGACGACGATCAGCCTGACCAACCCGGGCACGATCGGCACCAACCACTCGGTGCCCCGGCTGATGGCCGGCCAGGGTGCGATCATCGGCGTCGGCGCGATGGAGTACCCCGCGGAGTACCAGGGTGCCTCGGCGGACACGGTCAACCGGCTCGCGGTCAGCAAGATCATGACCCTCACCTCGACCTACGACCACCGGATCATCCAGGGTGCACAGTCCGGCGACTTCCTGCGGGTGGTGCACGAGAAGCTGCTCGGCGAGGACCACTTCTACGACCGGATCTTCCACGCCCTGCGGCTGCCCTACGAGCCGATCCGCTGGGTGCGGGACATCTCGATCGCGCACGACGACGAGATCAACAAGACCTCGCGGGTGCAGGAGCTGATCCACGCCTACCGGGTGCGCGGCCATCTGATGGCCGACACCGACCCGCTGGAGTACAAGCAGCGCCGGCACCCCGACCTGGACATCACCACCCACGGCCTGACCCTGTGGGACCTGGACCGGGAGTTCCCCACCGGTGGCTTCGGCGGCAAGCCGGTGATGCCGCTGCGCAAGATCCTCGGTGTGCTGCGGGACTCCTACTGCCGCACCATCGGCATCGAGTACATGCACATCCAGGACCCGGAGCAGCGGGCCTGGATCCAGGAGCGCGTGGAGCGCGCCTACGCCAAGCCCTCCCGTGAGGAGCAGTTGCGGATCCTGCGCAGGCTGAACGCGGCCGAGGCGTTCGAGACCTTCCTGCAGACCAAGTTCGTGGGCCAGAAGCGGTTCAGCCTGGAGGGCGGCGAGGCGGTCATCCCGCTGCTCGACGCCGTGCTCGACGAGGCCGCCAAGGCCAAGCTCGACGAGGTCTGCATCGGCATGCCGCACCGTGGCCGGCTGAACGTGCTGGCGAACATCGCGGGCAAGAGCTACGGCCAGATCTTCCGCGAGTTCGAGGGCACCCAGGACCCGAAGTCGGTTCAGGGCTC
>DAIOVT010000097.1:0-10582 GCA_036758885.1 Kineosporiaceae bacterium | reverse complement strand
GGTTGGGTGACGCGGACACGCAGGCGGCACGGGTGCAGGCTCTGCATGATCACGACGGGGTGGGCGACACGGGCACACACGTGGCGCCCGAGCAATTCTGCATGATCACGAAGTGGTGGGGGCCGCGCTCGGGCGCGGGGAGTCGCGAAGGTGTGCGACGGCCGTGCACTTCTGCATGATCACGGGGAGAGGGGCCGGGTTGCAGGGGACCAGTCAGCGCGAGTCGACCAACGAGTCGGCACAAAACGACGCTTTTGGACGCCGATTCGGTCGCTTTCTGCCGACTCGTGTACCCCGCCCCGTGCAGTTCTGCATGATCACGCGGGGGTGCGGTTCTGCATGATCACCGCGGCCGGGTGGTCGTGAGGTCAGAGCCAGCCGTTGTGGCGGAATCCGCGATGCATCAGGGCGCAGATGATCAAGGTGACGACCAGCAGTGCGGGGAATCCCCAACTGGTGTTCAGGGCGGGCATGTGGGTGAAGTTCATTCCGTAGATGCCGGCGATCATGGTGGGCACGGCGGCGATCGCGACCCAGGCCGAGATCTTGCGCATGTCCTCGTTCTCGCTGACCGTCAGCCGGGCCAGACCCGCCTGCAGGATCGAGCCGAGCAGTTCGTCGTAGCCCTGAACCTGCTCACGGACCCGGTCGAGGTGGTCGGCGGCGTCGCGGAAGTACTCGCGGATGTCGGGGTGCACCAGCCGCAGCGACCGGTTGGACAACTCGTGCAACGGCGAGGCGAGCGGGCCGACGGTGCGCTTGGTCTCGATGATGTCGCGCTTGAGCTGGTAGATCCGCTCGACGTTGGTGATCCGGGGCTGGGAGAAGATCGACGACTCGATCTCCTCGATGTCCTCGGTGACCTGGTCGACCACGGCCAGGTAGTCGTCGACGACCTTGTCGCAGATCGCGTGCAGCACCGCTGAGGGACCGAGCGCGAGGTGATCCGCGTTGGCCTCCAAGCGGTTTCGCAGATTTCCCATCGCGGCGTGGCGGCCGTGCCGGACGGTGACGGCGAAGTACTCGCCGACGAAGACCATCACCGCGCCGGTCTCGACGATCTCGCCGCCGTCCAGAACGGTTCGTTCGTCACGATCGACGAAGGCGAGGGTGCGCATCGCCAGGAACAGCGCGTCGTCGTACTTCTCGATCTTGGGACGCTGCCGCGAGTTGGACGCATCCTCGAGGGCCAGTTCGTGCAGTTCGAACAGTTCGCCGAGCTGCGCCAGCTGCGTGGTGGTCGGCTCGTGCAGGCCGAGCCAGATGAAGCCCTTGCCCGCGCGCGCCCGCCGGATCGCGTCGGCGAACTCCTCGCCCTCGACGCGGCGTCCCTCGACGTAGCGCGCCCAGTCGATGGCCGCCTCGAGCAGTTCGCGTTCGTCGGCGACCGGCGTCTGGGTGTCGGCGGGGCCGCCGCGGCGCATCCCGATCACCTGCACCGGGTTCAGCGGCAACAACGGAGCGGCACGGTTGGCCAACGAGCGGGTTCGGGTGACGGGTCGACGGTTCATGGGACACCTCCTGCTGGAAGCGGCCCTGATCGGTGCCCGGCACCGGCTACCGGCGGGACGGCGCCCGGGACGTCGGACGGCGCGGACCCACCGGGTGACGGCAGCGAACCCGGATCAGGGTGTGACGAGGAGAGCAGTGAGCGGCCAGGTACTGGCCCTGGGACTATCGTCGCTGGGCATTCACCGCTCACCTCCTCGGATCGGCTGCCACGGCAGGTGCATCAAGGCCGATCGGCGCCGGACGTCGGCTCGTCGCCGAGCGATCCCCGACGGGATGTCAGGCCATTGTGACCAGGGTAGACCCCTGGGCGTGGCCACCGAGCGGCCGAGGGATGAACAGATCCGGCCCCGCCGCGGATCAGCGTTCGTCGAGCAGGGCCAGGGTCAGCACCACGGTCGCCGCCGTCCAGGCCAGCGGTGCGACCGAGGCGGGCGAGCCGTCGTCCAGCACCTTCTCGGGCAGTGCCCCGGCCCGGGTGCGATGCGCGTCGAGCCAGTCCAGCCAGTGCTCCGCGGTGGCCCGGTCTCCCGAGGCCGCCGCGGTGAGCGCGAAGACGGCGGTCTCCGGCGTCCAGGAGATGCCGTCGGCACGCCACCGGGCGCCGGGGGCCAGACCGCCCGCCGGCCGGAGCAGGTCGTGCTGTGCCGCCGTCCATGCCCGGGTCAGTGCGGACGCATCGATGGGCGCGCCGGCCGCGCGGCCCGGCGAGCGGAACGGCGGCATCAGGAATGCGAGCGAGGTGTCCTTCGCGGCCCCGGCCGGGCCGCCGGCGAAGCGCGGGAAGCCGTACCGGCCGTACTCGCTCTGCACCCGCTCGGCGAGTTCGGACGCCGCGGTGCGCGCGGGCGGGATCAGCGCGGCCAGGTCGGCACTTCCGGAGAGCCGCAACAGGTCCGGAGCGGCCTCGAGGCCGGCCAGCAGCGGCGCCGCCAGCCCCAGGCTGACCCGCTTGTCGGGCACCTCCCAGTAGTCCAGACCGGGCGGTGGCAGTCCGTCGCCCTCGCGCAACGTGCTCAGGCTGCCCCGGGTGGCCGCGCCGAGCAGCGGCGTGAGCCGGCGCAGCAGGGCCGGCCGGTCGGGGCTGGGCGTCGCCTGTTCGAGTTCGCCGATCGCCCACAGCAGCCACCCCGAACCGTCGGTCTCCGGGCCGCGCCGGTCGGGCACGTCGCCCGAGCCGTCGGGCAGGTAGCGGGCCTGGAACACCCCGCGCTCCGGGGCCAGCCGCTGCAGGTGGGCCAGCACCTGTTCGGCGCGGTCGAGCCGGCCGGTGCGGGCCATCGCCGCGGCCACGAAGGCGGCGTCCCGGGGCCAGACGTAACGCCAGTGCTCGGTCCAGCCGGCCAGCGCGGCGCCGTTGCCGAGCACCAGGACGTCGAGGTCGAGCAGGGCGTCCCGGCCCATGCCGGCCCATCGGGTACCCGCCCCCGGAACCGGCCCCGCGTCGAGCCAATCCCGTTGCCGCTGAGCCGATCTCGCGTCGAGCGCACGGAGCCCGTCGACCAGCCGGCTCTGCCCGCCGTCGGACAGCGGAACCAGCTGCCCGTCGCCGTCCAGGGCCACGACCTCGGCGTGCAGATCGGGCGGGGTGTGCTGCTGCGGCAACAGCCCGGCCGACCCGGCGGCCGCGGCCAGGGTCAGTGCCAGCACCGCACCGAGGGCCGCGGCGCCGAGGCGTGCCGAGCGGATCACCCGCGCAGGTCTCGCATCCAGGCCTCGATCTCGCCGGGGGTGCGCGGCAGCGCCGCGCTGAGATTGACGCAGCCGTCGTCGGTGACCAGCACGTCGTCCTCGATCCGGACGCCGATGCCGCGCAGCTCCGGCGGCACCAGCTCGTCCTCGGCGCGGAAGTACAGCCCGGGCTCGATGGTGAACACCATGCCCGCCTCGATCACGCCGTCCAGGTACATCTCTCGGCGGGCCTTGCTGCAGTCGTGCACGTCGATACCGAGGTGGTGGCTCACCCCGTGCGGGATCCAGCGCCGGTGCTGCTGGCCCTCGGCGTCGATCGACTGCTCGGCGTCGACCGGCAGCAGCCCCCACTCGGCCAGACCGCGCGCGATCACCGCCTGCGCCACGTCGTTCAGCTCGCCGAAACGCGTTCCGGGGCGGGCGATCTCGAAGGCGGCATCGGCCGCGGCGAGCACCAGTTCGTAGACCTTGCGCTGGGCCTCGGTGAACACTCCGTCGACCGGGATGGTGCGGGTGACGTCGGCGGTGTACAGCTCGTCGGTCTCGGCGCCGGCGTCGATCAGCACCAGCTCACCGGCGCGCACCTGGCCGTCGTTGCGGATCCAGTGCAGGGTGCAGGCGTGCGCACCGGCCGCGGCGATGGTCTCGTACCCGGTGCCGTTGCCCTCGACCCGGGCCCGATGCGCGAACACGCCCTCGATGACCCGTTCGCCGCGCGCCGAGGCGACCGCCTCCGGCAGCGCCCGCACGATGTCTGCGAAGCCGCGCACGGTGACCGCGACCGCCTCGTACATCTGCTCGATCTCGTAGGCGTCCTTGACCAGGCGCAGCTCGGAGAGGGCCCGGGCGAGTTCCTCGTCGGCCGCGACGATCCGCTCCTCGAGGGTCAACAGCTCGTCCTGCTCGGCGTCGGTCTGCGCGCCTTCCTCGGTCTGAGCGGACGGCGCCCCCTCGGCCTCGCCGGACGTGCGGGCCCGGTCGAGGAAGACGGTGGCGCGTTCGTCGGCGTCGCGGACCACCCGGACGCGCACCCCGGCGCCGTCCGTGGTCAGCTCCTTGATCAGCACCTCGGCCAGCTCGTCGAGGTGCCGCGCGGTGATGCCGGTCTCGGCCTCGATCTCGGCCAGCGACTGACGGACGCCGACCCAGAGCTCGCCGTAGCGCGGGTCGGCGTAGAACTCCGCGGAGTCGCGCTCGGCGCGGGGCCGGAAGAACAGGGACGCCTCGTGGCCGCCGCCCGGCAACGGTTCGAGCACCAGCACCGCGTCCGGCTCGCGGTCACGGCCGAGCCCGGTCAGGTGCGAGAAGGCGGCGTGCGCACGGAACCGGTAGTCGGTGTCGTTGCTGCGCACCTTGAAACCACCCGAGGGGATGACCAGCCGCTCGCCGGGGAACTGCTCGCTGATCCGTTCCCGCCGCTGCCGGGCGAAGCCGGCCGCCGGCAACGCCGCGGGCAGACCGGCCGGGCGCGGCGCCCAGCCACTGGCGATGAACTCGCGAAACGCCTTGGAACGCGGCACGTTGCGATGCTCGACCTTGGTGTTCGGCTGCGGCTTGGCGGGGGGCACCGCGGGGGTGTTCGGGTCGGCGGCTGTCATCGGCTGTCCTTTCGTCGCCCCCATCGTGCACCAGGTACGGGCCTGCGTAGGCTGACGTCGTGCGGGTGGTCGTGGTCGGCGGTGGCGTCAGCGGGCTGGCGGTGGCCTGGCGGCTCGCGCGCAGCGCCGCCGACGGTGACCCGGGCGGTGACCCGATCGAGGTGCGGGTGCTCGAAGCGTCCGATCGGCTGGGCGGGCGGATCCGCACCGTCGACGCCGGTGCGCTCACCTCGCGGCGGCCGCAGCCGATCGACGTCGGCCCCGACTCGATCCTGGTCCGCTCGCCGATCGTCACCGGGCTGCTCGGTGAGCTCGGGCTGGACGCCGTCCGCCGGCCGCCGAACCCGGCCGGGGCGCAGTTGTGGGTGCGGGGGAGGCTGCGGCCGATCCCGCCGAGCTCGGTGTTCGGCATCCCGGGCTCGCTGCGGGTGCTGGCCGGCTCGGGCATCGTCTCGGCGGCCGGGGTGGCCCGGGCCGCCGCCGATCTGGTGCGTCCGGCGGCTCCGGTCACTGATCCGGATCCGAGCATCGCGGCGCTGCTGCGCCCCCGGCTCGGCCGGGAGGTGGTGGCCAACCTGGTCGAGCCGATGCTCGGCGGGGTGCATGCCGGGCGGGTCGAGCAGCTCTCCGCGCGCAGCGTCGTCCCCGAGATCCACAAGCTGGCGGCCGGTGGCGGCAGCCTGTTGCGCGCCGTCCGTGATCTGCCGCCGCGCACCGGGGCCGGCCCGGCGCTGAACGGCTTCGAGGGCGGCATGGGCGCGCTGGTCGAGGCGCTCGAGGCCGCCGCCCGTGCCGCGGGCGCGCGGATCGACACCGGCGCATCCGTCGACCAGCTCGGCCGCGACCCGCAGGGACGCCTCCGGCTGCGCACCGGGGCCGGCGAAGAGCTGGACGCCGACCACGTGGTGCTGGCGGTTCCGGCGTTCGTCGCGGCCCGGCTGTTGCGCCCGCCGGCCCCGGCCGCGGCCGCGGTGGCGGAGCGGATCAGGTACGTCGGCGCGGCCACCGCGACGCTGTTGTTCGACGCCGGCCGGTTCGGTGATCAGCTACGAAAGACGTTGCCGGGCAACGGTTTTCTGGTGCCGCCGAGTCAGGGCAGGCTGATGGTCGGCTGCACGGTGCTGACCACCAAGTGGACGCAGCCGGAAGGGTCCTCGGTGGTCGCGGTGCGCACGATGGTCGGCCGGGACGGCGACCAGCGCTGGGCCGAACTGGACGACGCCGAGCTGGAGCACCGGCTGCGGCTGGAACTGGCCGAGGCCACCGGTCTGGACGTCGCGGTGCCGGTGCTGGAGCGGGTGGTGAACCGGATGGCGTCGGCGCTGCCGCAGTACACCGTCGGGCACTCCGACCGGGTGCAGCGGCTGACCGAGGCGCTGGAGGAGCAACCGGGACTGCACGTCACCGGCGCCGCCTACCGCGGTCTCGGTCTGGCCGCCTGCCTCACCGAGGCGTCCGCCCTTGCCGAGCGACTGGTTCCGGTGCCGACGCGACCGGGTGTCCCGATCGATCGGTGATCACCTGCCGCAACCGGCTCTTCGGCCGGTCGGTCGGCAGGCGGGCAGCGGGTCAGGACTTGCGGTTGCCGCGCGGCGGCGTCACCGACGAGGTCACCGACGACTCGGCGCGGGCCCACGACTTCGCCCACGAGGCCATCGGCGAGAGCAGGTCCTCGAGCACACCGAGCTGGTTGTCGAAGGCGGTCAGCTGGTCCTTGAGCGCCGAGACCGAGGCCCGCTGCGCCTTCAGGGTCGCCATCGCCACCTCGAACTGGGCGGCGGTCAGCGAACCGGGCATCGGGGGCATGGCGGGCAACTGGGGAATGGAGGCCATTGTCGGAATGATACGGCCCTCGGCCGCGCTGACCGCCGACGGCACCGCGCTGAGGGCGTTGGTGCCCATCTCGGTGAAGTACTCGGCGGCGGCCTTGAGCTGGTCCATCATCGCGCTGAACGCGTCGGACGCACCGGCCGCCGCGCTCTCGCCGCCGGTGGCTGCCGATCCACCGGACGACTCGCTGCCGTCGTCCCCCTGATTGCTGCGACGTGCCCGTGGACCTGTCATGGTGCACCGTCCGGTTCGAGTCGGTTGGGTCGTTGGGGCCAGCATGGCGCAGAGCCCGGGCACAGACCAGCAGGTGAGATGGGCCACCCGTGGTCCGGGTGCACCGCAGTACGGTTGCGGGCACCATGGCCCGGTACAGCCCGGCCGCGAAGGAGAAGGCGCAGATGCAGTTCGGACGCAGCTACGAGGAGTTCGAGGTCGGCGCGATCTACAAGCACTGGCCGGGCAAGACGGTCACCGAGTACGACGACCACCTGTTCTGCCTGATCACCATGAACCACCACCCGCTGCACCTCGACGCCAACTACGCCGAGCAGACCACGCAGTTCGGCAAGAACGTGGTGGTCGGCAACCTGATCTACTCGCTGCTGCTCGGCATGTCGGTGCCGGACGTCTCCGGCAAGGCGATCGCCAACCTCGAGATCGAGTCGCTCAAGCACGTCGCCCCGACCTTCCACGGCGACACCGTCTACGGCGAGACCACCGTGCTGGACAAGTGGGAGTCGACCTCGAAGGACGACCGCGGCATCGTGCACGTGGAGACCCGTGGCTACAAGCAGGACGGCACCTTGATCTGTGTCTTCCGGCGCAAGGTGATGGTGCCCAAGCAGAACTACCTCGACGCCCGCGGCGGGGAACAGCCCGGTCGTCCGTCCCCGGCCTGATCGGAGTTGGCCCGATCGGCGGTGGCCCGATCGACGGCAGCCCGATCGGTGGCGGCCTGACCGGAGGAGAGCCGGGTGAGGACGCCGCGGCCTTCGCGGCCTGGCTGGGGGAGCGGGGGTTCGGCGGATCCGCCGGGTCGATCACCGGGTCGATCACTGGGCGTAGCAACGATGCCCTGCTGGCCTTCGGACCCGAGCTGGTGGCCAAGGCACACCCGCCGGTGACCGTTGCCGATCATCTGCGCAGCCGAATGCGTCTGGCCGGCGCGCTGTCGCACGTGCTGCTGGCCCCTGCCGATCCCGCGCCCGTCAGCTGCCCGCTGCCGAGCGGGCCGCGGCTGGTCAGCTTCTGGCCCCGGGTCGAGGTGATCGACGAACAGAGCGCCGCCGTCGGCGAGGACACCGACCTGCCCTGGACGCCGGCCGGCCGGCTGCTCGCGGAACTGCATCGGGCCGGGGCCCGGGAGTTGTCCGGAACGACCGGCCGGCGCCCCGAACCGTTGCCGGCCGAGGGCACGCCGCAGCGGCTCGCCTCGGCGATCGGGGCGATGATCGCGGCGGTGCGTTCGTCCACCGACCCGCGGGCGGCCGCGCATGCCACCGCGCATGCCACCGTGCTTGCCGCCGCGGCCGCGGCTGTTGGCGGGGACTACACGGCCTGGAGCGAGGCCGGCCCGCACACCCTGGTGCACGGCGACTTCCATCTCGGCCAGTTGGGCCGGCTCGCCGATCCGCCGTCCGATGATCCGATGTCGGGCTGGCGACTGATCGACCTGGACGATCTGGGGACCGGCCGTGCGGCGACCGACCTCGGCCGTCCGGCCGGTTTCTGGGCGGCCGGCCTGCTCAGCGACACCGCCTGGACGACGTTCCTGGACGGGTACCGGAACTGGTCGTCGGCCACCCCTTGGATATCCGAAAGCCCTTGCCGGACAACATCTTCGGACGGCGCTCTCGACGACGTCCCGGACGGCGCTGTGGTCGGCGGCGCTCCGGACGGCGCTTCGGACAGCGACGCTCCGGCCGGCGACCCGTGGCCGGTGCTGGAGGTGGGGGCACGGCTCGCGGTGGTCGTCGCGGGCAGCCGGGTGATCCGGAGCCTGGCGGCCGGACATGAGCCCGAGGCCGACGGGCAGGCTTTGCTCGAGGTCTGCGGCCGGCTGCCCACGACAGCGCGGGAGCCGGGACCGGTCGCGAACCCGGTGCCGGAACCCGGCGCCGCGGGTACTCGTCACCGAACCTGACAGCATGATCTGCAACGGCAGTGAATCTGCACAGCCGTGATCTGCGACTACGAGGAGATCCGTTGACGTACCCTCAGCAGCCGCCCGGCGGCGTCCCGTCGTACGGCACCGCACCCGAGCCCGGCGCCCCGGGGCAGCCCGGCGGCAACACGACGAGCGGCAACACGATGACCTGTCCCAAGTGCCGGGGCACCATGCGCAGTTACGAGCGCAACCAGGTCACCCTCGAGCAGTGCGAGACCTGCCGCGGCATCTTCCTCGACTTCGGCGAGTTGGAGGCGCTGACCCGGCTCGAGGCGCAGCTGGCGGCCCCCGCCCCGCAGCCGGCTCAGCAGCAGCCGGTGCAGTCGCAGTACGGTCAGCCGCAGTACAGCCAGCAGTACGGCCGGCCGGACCACTACGGCCCGGGCTGGGGACATCGCGGCAAGTACCACTACCGCAAGGGCGGCCTGTCCCGGTTGTTCTTCAGCAGTTGAGCGCGACTACTCGCCCGGGGTCGCCCACTGGTCGGCGGGCAGATAGTTCGACACGTTCGCCATCCGCTTCTGCGCCGCGTTGATCTCGCGCACCGCCTGGGCGATCACCGCACGGTCCAGGGGCGAGGTCATGCTCCAGGCGACCACGTCGTCCGGGGCCTCGCCGTTCTCGACCTGCATCACCTGGTAGCGCAACCGGAGCCGCTGCAGGGTGTCGAAGACCTCCTCCAGCACCGACGCGGTGCCGCCGGGCAGCATCGCCGAACCGGCCGCCGCGCGTAGCCGGTAGGGCGTGTGCAGTGCCGACGAGCCCACGCTGAGCCCGGCCCAGCGGGCCAGGTTGACGATCGGCAGCAGCGCGTAGCCCTTGATGTTGAACTCCTCGGGGCGGCGCAACAGGTTGCGGCCGGGCTGCCGCGCGCGCCGGGAGAGCGTGTCGGTCAGCAACAACCGCATGGTGCCCGGGTGCCGGCGGATCCCGGCGAAGACGGCGGACGTCGCGGGCAGCCCGACGTCGCCGTAGATCGGGCGTCCGTCGACCAGCAGCGAGGTCATCATCGCGCCCTGGTCGTCCTCCGGCGCGGCGATCCAGGTTCTCGCCGCCGCCTGCCACTGCTCGGTGCTGCGGGCGAAGGCCGCCCGCGCGGCGGACGCACCGTGCTGGTCGCTCGGGAAACCGGCCGCCGCGAGCACATCGTTCACCTCGCCGAAGGCCTTCAGGTAGGCCTCCAGATCGGTCCGGTCCGGGGTGCTCCGGAACGCGACCGCCGAGTCGACGTCCGAGCTGAGCACCGCCTCGCGGCGTCCGTTGCTGCCCAGCGACAGCCAGGTGAAGGCGCCCAGCGACAGCTCCTGATGCTCGGCGAAGACCAGTTCCAGGGCGCGCCGGATCACCGCGTCGATCAATGTCGAGTAGACCGTGATCACCCGGCGCGAGCCGAGCCCGCGATCGAGCAGCGAGGCGACCAGGCCGACCGCCCCTCTCGCGGTGGCCACCAGCTCGTCGACGTCCGCGGCCCGCCGGGCCCGCTCGTGCAGGGCCACGTCGGCCGAGGCGGTCGAGAGGGTGAAGTCCCGCAGCGTGACCAGACCGATCGGGGTCGAGTCGTCGCTGAGCACCAGCGCCGCCTCGGCGTTGCGGTCGAAGAGCCGCAGCAGGGTCTCGGCCGGGATGTCGTCGGCCCTCGCCACCGGGACCACGGCGTCGATCGCCGCCACCGCGGCGGCCCGGCCGCCCTCCGGCAGCAGCGCCGCCCGGCGCAGCGACGCCTCGGTGATCACCGCCGGTCTGCCGTCCGGGCCGGTCAGCACGGCGTGATGCCGCCCGCTCGCGG